>JAJXTW010000001.1 GCA_021783455.1 Nitrospirota bacterium
TACAGCTCTCACTATCGGACACGAAGCATAGGCAATAATACGTTCCGCCGTACTGCCCATGATCGCCTTGTTCATGCCGCGCCATCCATGGGTCCCGACGACGATCAGGTCGTGTTTCATCGTGTCGGCGATCTCAACGATCTTGTCTCCGGCATGGCCTTCCAGCACCACTGCCTTGATCTGGGCCCCCTGCTTGGCGGCAAGTTTCTTCGCGCCAGCCACGATCTTTTCCGCTTCCTGGTAGAGGCTCTTCTTGATGGTTTCGGTCTTGAAAAAATCCATCATTTCTTCATACCGGGGGATCACATACAAGACCGAGATTTCCGAGCCGTCGGATTTCGACAAGTCGCAGGCGCGGCCGAGAGCTTTTTTGCTCGACTCCGACCCGTCAAAGGGAACCAGGAGAGAATGATAGGAGCCCACGCAATCGGCGCAGGGCTTTTTCACAACCAGGACATCGCAGGGAGAATTAAGAACGACTTGCGACGTCACGCTGCCCATGAGCAGCCGCTTGAGCCCTTTTCTTCCGTACGTGCCGAGGGCGATCAGGTCGGCCTTCTTCCCCTGGGCGACGTCGACAATCACCTCCGGAGGCTCGCCCTCGCAAATGATCGACTCCACATTTCCGTTCAGCCCGTATTCGGCCTGAAGGTTCTTCTTCGCCTCCAGACAGACGTGCGTGCCCACTTCCAGTCGTTTTTCTATCTGCGAAGGAAGGGCGGCAAACTCCTCCTGGTCGAAGTAGACCGCGTGGACGAGATAAATCTTCCCCGTTCCTGCCTTAATGCGAAGCGACACTTCTTTCAGCGCGGCCTTGCTCGACAAGGATTCATCATATCCGACGACAATAGATTTATACATGATTAATGAGCGCCTCCGCCTTTTCTGAACACAAGACTGACGCCGAAGCCCGCACCCAGCGCAACGCCGATCGAGAGGAAACCATAGAACGCGGCGTTGTTTTTCGCCATGGTCGCCAGCGCTTTGACCATGCCGACCTGTTCGACGTTCACCTTTGCCTCGGCCTGTTCCACGACCTTGCCGCTCTTGACGGCATAGACCGAGACCAGATAGTCGCCGGGCTGAGCCTGGTAAGGCCAGTCGGTCAGGATATAGTAATCCTGACGGCCGTCCTTGGTCATCGTTGTCTCGATCTTTCCGAACGACGTAGCATAGACCTTGGAATCCTCTTTGAATCTGACGAATTCGCTGAACCACTTGGCCTTTTCTTCTTCATTCGCAACGGGAGAGACCTCGACGTGCTTCTGCAGAGCAGTGTAACCGATGGTATATTTTTCCATTTCGTCCCGGCTCAGGATATCATCGATCTTCTTCGTGCTGAAGACCTCGTAAAAGTTCGGCGTGTTCTCGAACTTGAGCTGCCCCACGTTCATCCAGAGCATGCCGCCGACCTTGCCCTTCTGCTTTAATACCTGGTGCCCCTCGGGAGAGGTTATCTTGATGACCAGGTCCACGTTCGGGTCCGCTTCTCCGCGAACGCTCACGGAGCTTCCGTGATAGAAGAAGTCGATCGTGATGTGGTCGTGGTTCGCCCTGGCCGTGAGCATGGCGGAAGCCGGTTTAGCGGCGACGAGTTGGAACAGGGAATACACCAACAAGAGCAGCAACGTGCCGAGGAATCTCGTACTGCCGATAAATCTCGCATAATGAATGATGAACGAATGAAGATGCATATGCATTAGTGGCCTCCTGCCTGAGAGAGAAGTAACGACGGGGTAAGCGTCAGTTCGAAAATGATTTTGACCGTCACCGCCAGCACGATGCCGGCGAGCAATATTTTGAGCTGCTCTGCCTTCAGTTTCCTGCCGAACACCGCGCCGACTTGGGCGCCCACAGTGGAGCCCAGAAGCAGCAGCACGGCCAGGATAAAGTCCACGCTGTGGTTGGTATAGGCCTGGAGGAACGTGACCTCGATGCAGGTGAACAGGATCTGGAACAGGCTTGTTCCGACCACGACATGCATGGGCATGCGGAGCATATAGACCATGATCGGCACCATCAGGAACCCGCCGCCCACGCCCATGATCGCGGCAAGAATGCCGACGAAAGCGCCGAGGACAATGGGTACGAAAACGGAATGGGTGATGCCGGACTTTTCAAACCGGGTCTGGAGGGGGAGGGATTTGAGGAACCTGCCCATGGCCGATTCTTTCTCTGTCTTCGCTTCTTCGACCACGGCGTTCTTGTTCTTCTTCATGCTCTGAAGGCTTTCGACGAACATGTAAACGCCCACAATTCCGAGCATCAGGACGTAGGTCATCTTGATCACGAAATCCGCATTGCCCATGGCACGCAGCAGCTTGATCCCCTGCACGCCCACAACGCCGCCCAGAGAACCGCCGACCAGGAGGTAGAGCCCCATTTTAAAATCAACATTGCCGACCTTCCAGTGCGCGTAGGTGCCGGACGTCGACGCAGCCACGATCTGGTTGGAATCGGTCGCCGCAGCAACCGTCGAGGGAATGCCGAACATGATGAGAAGTGGTGTCATGAGAAAACCGCCGCCTACGCCGAACAGTCCGGAAAGCAGCCCCACTGCAAGCCCCAGCCCCACAGGAACCAAAATATTGATGCTCGTTAATGCCACCGGTAAATACAAGTACATTGTCCCACTCCTTCTCTTCGAATTTTAAATACGGCACTCTATTCTCAATCGCTCTCCGGAGAACATTGTTTTCCGAAGAATAAACGGAAAAGTTCAGCAGGCCACGCCACAGGCTTGCCTGGTCATGGTCACAATCGGCCGCGAAGCAGTCCGGACAAGCCGGTTCAGATCCTTGGATGAAACCGTGTCGCTCCCGGTCACCGCAGGGCTTAGGACCACCTTGTCGATCCCTGCATGGTTCTTCAGGAACGCCCTGATTCCCGATACCACATCGAGATCGGTGTCCTGGGCGCTCACCTGGATTCCTTCCCTGCGGCATTTTTCAACGAGCCCGGCAAGCACTTTTTCATAACGTCCTTCCGCGCCGTCGGAACCGTTTTGCATGATCTCGCGTGCCGTCTCATGTTCATCGGCTTCAGCAAAACTCACCGCTGTCATCAGGTTTCCAAGCTTGTCCATGAGGTTGCTCTTCTTCTGGACCAGCAGAAGCGTGATGTCCTCGTACATCGCTTTGGCCAGCTCGATGGCGTAAGAAACGCCTTCTTCGAGATTCTCATCACGGTACGTGACAAACAATAACTGTCTCTTTCCCATTTCCGCCTCCTTATACTGTGCTTCTATGACCAGTAATATAGCAATGCTGATGCCATAAGATAATGCACTGTTTTCATTAGATAATTAAATATGAACTCACAATGATACTGTTTCATATATGAACTGTCATGGAACACAATGGCAGGTATGAACAGAGAGGAATGATGGGGTAAATTTTGCTTACCCCCTTTGTTTGCAGGCATTAAATGCGTTTATACCTGCGGATATTATCTCGTTGGGAAATCATGGAAACGGTTATGAAGAACGTTTAAATATGGAACATAAAACTGTTTTGCATTTTTAAAATTATCTGGTAGCATGATCGCGAATAAAAAGCTGTCATAAAAGATATTTGATAAGGGATAACGGCATTTTTTTAAAACGTTGCTCCTTTAGGGAGTGAACTAGAACTATGGCGGAAGGCAATAACCCCGGCGAGGACAAGGCATGGGAGATTCTATCAATACGAAATCCTGAAGAGGTCTGCAGGGCAGCGTCCATTGCCTATGATGCCGCGGCAGGAATATATCGGGTAACGTCATTCAACATGGAAGTCGCTGTCGACGTGAAGAACAGGGCTATCACGAGTTCCGCGCCCGGAAGTGAGGTGCTGCTGAAGCGGTTAAGTTATTTCTTTAAGCTGTCGGCTCTTTGGTACCTGGTTAGTGCCAAGGATATCGACTGCACCGGCAGGCCCGTGAAGCTCGACCATGTTAAAGGTGGGGATGCTTTTACACGGGGATCGCACGTCTTGCCGCTCGAGGGTATTGCGAACAAATACGGAAGGAACAAGGAAGGATTTGTCGAAAAAGGAAAACAACTCGGTGGTGTGCTTGTGAAAAACGGCGATGTCTCAATCCGCTTCTCACCCCTGCCGCGGGTTCCGGTCACTTTAACACTCTGGCTTGAAGACGAGGAGTTTCCCGCCCGCGTGGATTTGTTGTTTGATTCCACCTGCGAATTACAGATACCGACAGACATCATCTGGTCCATTGCGATGATGACCGCGCTGATAATACTGTGAAGGCAGCAAGAGCTGCCTGACTCATACCCCTGTTCGCTGTACTCATTCATCGCGCAGCACGGGCGAGAACGGATTGATATCAGTACTGCACAAACTCTTTTTCCCCGTCATCTCCCTTGCCGCCCGCTCTCAGGCCTAGGGTCACTCCCCCGAAGACGGGTCGGAATTTCCGGCATAAGCCTGCAGTCGAAAGGCGAATCGCCTTGACCCGCTCCGGCGATGCAAGCATCCGTTACTTCTTTATATACTGGGGGTAAAGCCTCTGCATGCATTCAGGACAGATGCCGTGGCTGAATTCGGCCCCCGAGTGTTCGCTGATATATATTTCCAACGTGTTCCAGGAGCCCTTGTCATCCCTGATCTTCTTGCAGGAAGAACAGATCGGCAATACGCTCAGCGTCTTCACCTCAAAACCGCGTCGCTCGTGCTGTTCAGGATGGCTTCATGGATGGAAACGAATAGTTGCAAACTCACTCTCAACACCAATTAAATGTCACGGCAAGCAATCATACCAATTTAGGAAGGGGTGCGTCCTGAAAAAATCAGTAACAATAGCGTGGGAACTGTTCGAGGGTCTGGGAAGATCAACACTTACAAAAGTATGCCGGAAAGGAAACCGCCCATTTCCGGGCGTGCAGAACACCTTCGAAAAATATTTTGGATGGATTCGGATTCGACAGAAAATGACCTGCGGTCTACAGGACTAACGGCTCCTCGCGCCAAATCACTGAAGAAGGGGCGTTTAGGCACACTTCTTCAGATACTATTTGCACAAGGAACCGTGGTGTGCCATTCGCATGGAGGCTCCCGTGTTTCAACCGTGACGGGCAGCCGCCGGGGACTTGATTTTAGTAATCACCACAAGGTGCTCGCAGGGACTTACTGGACGATGCTCTCCATCGTAACATTCAGATAGTCCGCCAGCTGTTTCACCGTCCGCGGTTTCATCGTTACTCCTTTGAGCGTCCTGGAAACCGTCACCTTATGAATACCCAGTTTGGCCGCAATTTCCGTATAGCTCAGTCCTTTTTCCAGCCGTTTTCTCTCGAGAACTTCAATCTTATACATGGTGTGTTCCTCCTCTTTCCGTTATATTTTTCTAATTTGTAATATGGCATATCGGTCAAAATCTGATCTTCCCACGCTGCCTCCCTGGTGAACCATTCGATGCTGATTCATGTTTTTTGCTGCGGAATGCTCCATGGGATGGCATCTTCCTTTCCATATAAAAGTATGCCGCGAGACAGAGGACATTTTATGTAATGGGTGGAATTACAATATTCCTCAAGCTCGAATAAACTCGGGATATAGACCGCTCTATCTGCAGTACAAGACGCAATACGTGTATCGGAGAGATGAGGGCATTTCATAATTCTTACCTTCCGTTGCAGATTTCAACTGCCTGATGATAACTTGAGACATACGTTGCAATTAGCTTATCCTGAGAGAGCCAAAAAAGTAAGGGGAAAAAGCTTATTTTTTTGTAGGACCATTCTGTTTTATTTGTCAGAATATTCCTACACACCCTCCAAACTGAGTTTCCGAATTTTGGAAGCAGTTCAGATGAGTTTGTTCTCGATGACGTAACGGGTTATTCCCGCATTGCTCTTCATGCGCATTTTGGCGAGCAATCGGGTCCGATAGGTGCTGATAGTCTTTACGCTGAGCGATAATTCGTCCGCAATCTCTGTCAGTGTTTTCCCGCCGGCAAGCATGATCATAATCTGATACTCGCGGTCGGAAAGCTGTTCATGGAGCGGCTTATCCGAATAGTTTCCCAGCTTATGGGCGAGCCTCTCGGCAAGTGAAGAACTGATGTACTTTCCGCCCGACGATACCTTTCTGATGGCCGCAATCAACTCGTCAGGTGCGCTTTCCTTGGTGAGATAGCCGGCGGCGCCGGAGCGAAGCGCCCGGATGGCGTATTGTTCTTCGGGGTACATGCTCAGCATAAGGACGGCAAGTTTCGGCCGTTGATTTTTCAGCTCCTTCAACACCTCGAGTCCGTCCCTCCCGGGCATGGAGATGTCCAGCAAGATCAGATCGTAATCGTCCTTGCTTACTTTTTCCATCACTTCCTGTCCGTTCCGGGCTTCACCTGCCACGACGATATCGGGCATCTCGGCGATAATCTGCTCAATGCCTTTTCGGACGATCACATGGTCATCTGCCACCAGCAATTTAATCAACTCGTCCCCTCTCCTCACAGCCCCGGTACGGTGACGTTGGCGCCCGATCGGGGCCGGTTCCGATCGTCTGCTCCTCAACTTACCCTCCTCCTTGGCCGAGCTTACCGGATTGCATGGAACCGGTTCTCCCAGTCAATGTTCCATTCGTCCCTTCTCGTCGTACTCTTACAAGGGATGTTTTTCTGACAGCATGTACGCGCGTAGGTAAATTATAGCAAACTTTGGAGATGACGTGTGTGAGGGAGAAGCCTGGGAAATCCGATTAGTCCTTCAAAATTCGCCAGAGGCTCGTCCGCGAAATGCCGAGTACTTCCGCGGCTTTGGACTTATTGCCTCCGAGCATATCGATCACTTTTTCGGCATAATCCTTGTTCAGCTCTTCCATGGTCTTGATCTTGTCCGGCTCGATAGTCTCGATTTGAAACATTTTGATGGTCTGAGGCAGGCTCTCGGGCGTAATGAGGCCCGTTTTTTCGAGGATGATCGCTCGCTCAACGATGTTTTCGAGTTCACGAACATTCCCCGGATAGCTGTAGTGCATCAGGACGTCCATTGCATCCTTCGTAAACCCCGTGATCTTTTTGCGCGAACTCGGCAGGTGCTTCTCCAGGAAGTAGCTGCAAAGCGGAGGAATATCGTCCCTGCGGTCGCGGAGGGGCGGAATAAAGATTTCCATGATGTTCAGCCGGTAGTACAGATCCTCCCGGAACCTGCCCTCGGCAATCACCTTACGCACGTTTTGGTTCGTCGCTGCGATGAAACGCACATCGACCCTGATGGGCTTCGTCCCGCCCACGCGATAGAATTCTCCTTCTTCAATCACCTTGAGCAACTTGGCCTGAAGTCCCGGCGCCATCTCGGCGATCTCATCCAGAAACAGCGTGCCGGTATCGGCAATTTCCACAAGCCCCTGTTTCGTCTTGATCGCCCCGGTAAAAGCGCCCTTTTCATGGCCGAAAAGTTCGCTTGCCAGAAGTTCCTCTGTCAAGGTCGCGCAGTTGATCGAAAGAAAGGGCATGTCCTGCCGCCTGCTCGTGTAGTGGATGATCTTGGCCAGCAGGCTTTTGCCTACGCCCGTCTCGCCGGTCAGAAGCACGTTGCAGTCCGACTCCTTCATCCCTTCGATGATGCCGAGGATGTGGTGCATGCTCGAGCTTTTTGCAATGATCGACACCTTCTTATCAATGCCGACATAGGCCTTGAGCGCAATGTTCTCCTTTTTGATCGTGCGCTGCTCGCGGATCTTCTTGACCTTCAAAAGGAGTTCGTCGAGGTTGAATGGCTTCGTAACGTAATCGTAGGCGCCCTTCTTCATCGCCTCGATCACGGAACCGATGCTGCCGAAGCCCGTAATGATGATCACCTCTACGTCAGCCTGGCGTTCCCGGATTTTTTCGAGCAGTTCCATCCCCGTCATCCCGGGCATTTTGATATCGGTGATCAGCAGGTCGAAGTGGTCTTCCTCGATCTTCCGAAATGCATCCAGTCCGTTTTGGGCCCCGACCGTCACATAGCCTTCCTTCTGGAGGGCGTTGGTCATGTGTTTGAGGGTTATTTCCTCGTCTTCGGCTATGAGAATCTTAAATGCCATATTGCTCCTTCCACCAGCCGGACAATCCCTGAATGCGGGGCTCAGTTTCTTACGTTTCCCGTCGGCAACGAGATCGTAAACGTCGTGCCTCTTCCCATTTCACTCTCTACGGTGATGTCGCCGTTGTGTTTCTTGATGATATTATACACAATGGCAAGCCCCAGACCGGTGCCCTTATCCTTGGTCGTAAAGAAAGGTTCGAAGATCTTGTCCAGCGACTCCCGGGGGATGCCCCTGCCTGTATCCGACACCGTGATGATTGTCTCAGTGATTTCCTGACGCAGGCACACCGTCAGTTCGCCTCGCAGTTCCATGGCGTCCGCGGCGTTTGCGAAGAGGTTCGAGAACACCTGTTCGAGTTGTCCCTGGTCGGCATACAGGACCGCCGTCGGGGAATCCATCATAAATGAGAACCGTATTTGTTCCAGGTTGCGAAAGCTGCCGAGATGGCGGTACGTATCGGCGATCAACTCTTTCACGTCTACGGCATCCAGCTGCGGCTCTTTTCCGCGGGCAAATTCCAGCAGGTCGCCCACAATCCGCTTCACGCGCTCAGTCTGCCCCAGGATGTCGCGCATGGCCTCGTGTACTTGCGGGGAGCAACCTTCCCCCGCTTCCCCGGCAAGCACCTGGGCCGAAAGATAAATATTGTTGAGCGGGTTGTTCAGCTCGTGCGCCACGCCCGACGCCAGCGTGCCGATGGCCGCGAGTTTTTTCGTCTGGATCAGCTCCTGATTTTTTTGTTCCAGTTCCTTCTCGTGGAGGGCAAGCTGGTCTTCCATGTCGTTGAACTTGTCGATCAGCACACCGACCTCGTCATGAGCTTTCCCGTCCTCCACCGTGACCGCGAGGCGGGGATAGGAGCCCTTGCCCGTCTTCTCCACAACGTTGATCAGAAGCATCAGCCTCCTGACCACGTTTGTGGTGATGAAGAACAGCATGCCGATGCCTACGGCGAAAAAGAGCGGGGAAAAAATGAGGATCGCGATCTGCGAAACGCGGATCACGGACTCCGTCTTCTCCCGGGCGATCTTATCGAGGTCCTTGGATATGATCAGGATGTCCTCGCCGGTCTTCCTGAGCGAAGTGATGTCCGCGTCGAGCTCGCGCAGGCCGGTTACCAGGGGATGCTGGCGCGGCAGATGAAAAACCGTCGTGAGAAAGTCAGCGGATTGCGACGGCCGCTCCAGGAAGGTCGCTTCGACAAGAACAATGTATTTATCATCTCTCCGGTTTGCGGTCCTGACCGCGCCAAAGGCAGCGGTTAGTTTTTTTGCCGTGGTCTCGATCTTGATGAAGCGCTGCTCGTACTCATTCATGCTGCTCCGCAGGGACAGCTGGTCCGCCTGATCGATATGCGGATTCTGCGCCAGCATGTCCTTCAGCTGGGAGAGGTAGTCGTGGACGGCAGCTGCTTCTTCATCGGCTTTCTTCGGGCTGTAGAGAAAATAGTTTTTCTCATGCCTCCGGAGCTGGAGCGATTTCCGGTTGAGCGTATCAGTGATCTCGAGATACCGGATCTCCTTCCGAATCTCGATAAAATTAACATATTCGAACGCCGCCAGGATCGCGATGATAAAGGCGCTGATAAAAAAGCTGAGTGCTATTTTTTTCTTTAATGACATGGTTAATTTAGTTCGGAGCATTAACGTTCGGGGTCTTACTTCTTACTTCTGCCTTCTTACTTCGACTTTTTACCGCTCTTTCGGCATCCCCCACTTTTTCCGCTTTTCCCAGAGCGACTTGCGCGTGATCCCGAGCATGTCCGCGAGCTGCTGTTCGTTGAATTCCGCCTGGTACCGCTGAATAAACGCCTTGGTGTAATCCTCAATCGAGAGTCTTTGATCAAAGGATTGGTGATGGAATGATGTCTCGGCTTTGACGCCTCCGGGCAGGTGCTCGGGCCTGATGAGGTCGCCGTCGGAAATAAGGATGGCCCGTTCAATCACATTCTGAAGCTCGCGCACGTTCCCGGCCCACTCGTAGTTCACCAGGATGTCCATGGCCTCCGGTGATACTTCTTTAACCCGCTTTCCCAGATCGTTCGCATATCGTCCGAGATAGTGGCTTACGAGCGCACTGATATCTTCCTTTCGCTCCCGGAGCGGGGGGATTCGGAGGAAGATCACATTGATGCGGTAGTAGAGGTCCTCGCGGAATGCTCCCTCGCGTACCGCTGCTTTGAGGTCCTTGTTGGTGGCGGTGATGATCCGGATATCGACTTTGGCCCCTTTGGTGCTGCCGACGGGCCGGATGACCTGGTCTTCGATCACGCGCAAAAGCTTCGCCTGGAGCGCCATGCTCATGTCGCCGATCTCATCGAGGAATACCGTACCGCCTTCGGCATCTTCGAGAATCCCCTTCTTTGTCGCAACAGCGCCCGTAAAAGCGCCGCGCACGTGGCCGAAGAGCTCCGTTTCGAGAAGATTTTCTGGAATGGCGGAACAGTTGATGGGCACAAAGGGCATGTCACGCCGGGAACTGTTGTGATGGATGACCCGCGCAAAGAGCTCCTTGCCCGTCCCCGTCTCGCCGAGGAGGAGAACATTGCTTTTCGTATCCGTTATTTTCCTCGCCTCATCCAGGATGGCCAAGAGCGCTGCATTCTCGCCGATGATGCTGCTGAAGTCATAGTCTTTGCCGATCTCGCGCTTCAAGAGCACGTTCTCAGACTGGAGGCTCTTCTGCCGGAGCGCGTTCCGCACAATCTGCTTGATCTCTTCGTGGATAATCGGCTTCATGATGTAATCATAAGCCCCGGCGCGGAGCGCTTTCACCGAGGTGTCAAGGGACGCATAGGCGGTTACCACGATGAAGATCTGGTCCGGAATCTGCTCCCTCACCTTACTGAGCATCTCGATCCCGTCCATGCCCGGTAGAATGATGTCCGATATGATGACGTCGTAGACATTCGTCTCGAGGAGAGCAAGGGCTTTCTCCGCCGAGTCCGCACCTTCCACGGCGAACCCTTCTTTGGCGAAGATCCGCTTCATGGACTCGCGCAGGGTCTCTTCATCTTCTACGATCAATATGCTTTTGGACATTACTACCTCGTTGAAACCGTATTTGTAACCACGGATGAACACGGTTAAAATCAAAAAACACAAGCAGAGAAGTGAGAAGCGCTCCCAGAAGGCGACTCCTGGGGTTGTTCTCGGATTTTGAAAAAAAGTGTTTACCCGTGGCTAACTGCTTTTTAAATTTATCAGCTTATCTGTATGCCCTGCGGATAAGGCCCT
The DNA here is from genome assembly GCA_021783455.1 of Nitrospirota bacterium. GTDB lineage: Bacteria > Nitrospirota > UBA9217 > UBA9217 > UBA9217 > JAJYKN01. The sequence continues at coordinate 11,264 of JAJXTW010000001.1, forward strand.
AGGTCTCCACCGGCATTTTTATGGTAAACCGCGTACCCTTGTCTTTCTCGGAATCGATTTCGATGGTGCCGCCGTGGTCCTTGATGATGCTGTAGCAGATGGAAAGCCCCAGACCCGTGCCTTTCGTCGGCCCCTTGGTGCTGAAAAAGGGATCAAAAACCTTGTCCCTGACCTCGGCGTCGATGCCGTGTCCCGTGTCCACGAACCGCATCAGAACGTTTCCATTGGACTGCGTTACCGAGATATCGAGGCTACCGCCGTCGGGCATGGCGTCGCGCGCGTTCAGGATCAGGTTCAGGAACACCTGCTGGATCTGATCGGGGTCTATCTTGAGCGGCGGCGTGTCCTGCACATCGGAACGGATTTCGATTTTCCGGAAATTTTTGTCATACCGGACGAGATTGAGGGTGTTCTCCAGGATATCCTTCAGGTCCGTGGCCACTTTTTGGCGCGGGTAGAGACGCGCGAAGTCACCGAGGTTGCGCACGATGCGCGCAATGCGATGCACGTGCTGGTTGATCGTGGTGAGCGATTCCTTCGTGAACGACGACAGGTCTTCGGTCTGGAGTTCCTGCACCAGCGATGAGATGGATGCCAGCGGGTTCCCGATTTCGTGCGCCACGCCCGCGGCGAGCCTGCCGACGCTCGCATGCTTGGTGGCGCGGAACAGTTCCTCCTCGATCTTTTTTTTCTCCGTGATATCCTCGAGCACGAGCACGTACCCCTTCTGGGCGCCGGTAAGACGGCTGACGCAGCCTTTCAGAATGATCTGCGGATCGAAATTTCTTTTGCAGGTGATCTCCCCCTCTCGCACCTGCGGGGTGAACAGCCTCGGTTCCAGACAGGTCAGCAGGAGGGACGCGTCGCAATCGAGTGCGTCCGATTTTTCCACGCCCGTGATCATCTCCATGCCGCTGTTCCAGTACTTGACCCGCAGCGATTCATCCAGCGTGGCAACGCCCAAGGGAAGACTCTCGATGATGTTTTCGCTGAACTCCTTCAGCATGGCGAGCTGCCGGTTGGCTTCGGCAAGCTCCTGGCGCGACAGCCGGAGGCTGCGTGAAATCTGCTGGATGGAGTTCGAAACGCGCTGTGCGTCATCGTGGGTCAGGACGATCTGGTCCTGGAACACCAATGTGCTGATGGACGTGCCGAGAGCGCCGGACAGGGTTCGCTCGGCCTCCTGCCGGAGCTTCAGAAGCCAGTCACCCGCTAGTGACGACCGGCTGAGCCCGTTCTTCCTGAGAAAGCTGTCCACGGCCTCGCGCGCCTCGGCCGGGCCGATGTACTGTTCCAGGATGTTTTCGACCTCGGCGATCCCGGTAGGCCGGTACACGGGCCCGATCGGAAGCGGTGAAAAGGAATCCACGAACACGATCGCCTGGTGCGTCTCGGCATCGGACTGCCGGGTAAGGAGCGAAACCCCCACGTAGAAGCAGATGTTCAAAAACAGGCCCCAGAACAGGGAATGGCTCCAGCGGTCCAGTCCCTGGAGCCCGAAGAGCGCCGTGGGGTTCAAAAGCGTTGAGTTGAAGAGCGCCTCCAGGAGGTCGCCCTTCTGGATGATGCCGGCGCGCATGAGCGACGGAATAAGCAGCGTGTAGATCCAGACGCAGAAGCCGGCAAGGATCCCAGCGATCGCACCCTTCTTGTTTCCGCCCTTCCAATAGAGGCCGAGAAGAATGGACGGCGCAAAGATCGTAACGGCCTCGAACGATTTCAGGCCGATGTCCACAAGGCTGTAAAAGTCGCCGATGTAAATGGCAAAAGCATAACCGAGGAACACGCAGCCCAGGATCACCAGCCGCTTGATATTGAGGACCACGGCGTGGAAATTCTTAATGGCGGAGAGGTCCCATAACGTGGGCATAACAAAGCTGTTCATCACCATGGTGCTGAGAGCGATGGACTCAACGATGATCATGGCCGTGGCCGCGGAAAAGCCGCCGATAAACACGATAATGGCGAGGAGCCAGTGGCCATAGTGCATGGGGATGCTGAGTACGAAATAGTCCGCCTTCGACTGAACGTCGCCGAGGAGCAATCCGCCGTAGGCTATGGGCAGCACGAAGATGTTGATCAAAAAGAGATAGAGCGGGAAAAGCCACATGGCCTTTTTGATGTGGTCCACGGAATAGTTCTCCACCACGGCCACGTGAAACTGGCGGGGAAGGAACAGGATGGCCATCATGGACAGAAAGGTGAGCGAGACCCATTCGAGCAGGCTGACCGGGGATCCCTCGCCGATCTTCATGAGGGACGCATAGGGCCCTTGCTGGATCCTGCTGAAGATGTCGCCGAACCCATGAAAGAGCCCATAGGTCACGAAGAACCCGACGAGGAGGAAAGCAATAAGCTTGATCGCCGACTCAAAAGCCACGGCAAAGACCAGACCTCCATGCCGCTCCGAAGCGTCGAGCCTGCGCGCGCCGAAGATCACGGCAAACACGCCGAGCAGGAGCGAGATGAACGCACCCGTTAAATGGCTGCCTTCGGGCCTGCCCGAAAGCAGGGAGAAGGATGTCATCACGGCCTTGAGCTGAAGTCCGAGGTAGGGCGTAATGCCGACAACGGCCACGAACGTGACGAGGACCGAGAGCCCGAGTGACTTGCCGTACCGGGACGAGATAAAGTCGGCAATCGTGGTGATTCGATTTTCCCGGGAAAGATAGACGATCTTCCGGAGCACGATCCACCAGAGCGCGGCCATGAGCGTGGGCCCAATATAGGTCGTGAGAAAACTCAGGCCCGAATTGGCCGCCTTGCCCACACTGCCGTAAAAAGTCCAGGACGTGCAGTACACTGCCAGAGAAAGGGAATAGATGTAGGGGTTCGAGACGAGGCTCTTCCCCTGCAATTCCTTCCGTTCGGCGAAATAGGCCACGGAAAAAAGCAGCAGAAGGTACCCGAGAATGACCGCGAGCAGGAACCAGGGTGAGAACACTTAACTTCCTCCCTCCTCCCGATCAGAAAAAGTCGAAGCCAGAAAAATAAGTCCGATAAAAACAATCCAAATGATAAACAGGTAATAGGTGAGACTGTTGTGGAAGATATTAAGAAAGGGTCCGCAGAAGAACACAAGACCGAGACAGAACAAAAAAAACCACATATCCCGTTTCATTCTCTATTTACCTCAGCTCGTGTAACTTTTTTCCACACTACACGTTGTCTACTGCCTCCGGAATCCGGAAACTGAAAAATCAACATGTTAGCGCAGTTATATTAACACAACCTGTAACAAAAATCCACATAGTCGGGTAATTCCGTCAAGCATGTACGATTTTTTCTTGTTTTTCATGAATGTTTGTACTATGGTACTTTTCTAAGAGCGGCTAAGATAAAGCATGCATACTGACGAATTCGAAATATCATTACACCGGGAACTGAAGGTTTGCGAAAATACAATCCAGCGGATCAAAAAAACGCTCGGCTTGATGGAGCAGAAGTATCACAAAACCACGGAAGCATTCATTGAGGAATACAGAAACGGCAACCTGGCTTCCGACCTCGACAATAAAGACGATTATCGCGCCTGGGAAAGCAGTTATGAATCACTCAAGCAATGGCAGGACCTGGAGCGGCAATACCAGGAGCAATTCCGGAGCATGAAGATTTAAACCAGAAAATGCTGTTCGCCTCCGGCCTCTTTATGTTATACTTTTCCGCATGCAACGAACAACTCCTCATACTCCACTCTCAAGCAAAGACAACAGCATCGTAAAACAGCTTCGGTCCCTTGCTGACGCTAAACACCGGAAAAAAGAGCAGGCTTTTCTGATTGAGGGCGTCAAAATGGTCGAAGAAGCCCTCCGCGATAATGCGGGGGTCAAAATGGTCGTGGCTGCGCCGGCCCTCGTTCAGCACCACGGCAAGGGAATACTGAAGCTCGCAGAGAGCAAGGGAATAGACATCCTCTGGATGTCCGAACGCCTCATGGACGCGCTCTCGGAGAGTAAAACACCTCAACCCGTCATGGCAGCTGTTCAAATGAAGCGACACACGGAAGAAACACTGCTGGCGAATGCAGCGGCCTTGATCGTCGTGGCACACCAGCTCCAGGATCCGGGCAATCTCGGTACGATTATTCGCACCGCGGAAGCTGTCGGCGCGTCAGGGGTGGCCGTCACCTCGAACACCGTGGACCCCTTTAACGCAAAAACAGTCCGGGCGTCGATGGGCAGCATTCTGCGCCTGCCGGTAGCCTTGATAGGAGATGTATCGTCATTCATTAGGAAATGCAAAGGCGCGGGCTTCCAATCACTTGCTGCGGCAGTGACCGCTGAAAAGACTCACTTCGATATCGATCTCACAAAACCGACCATCGTGATCGTAGGACAGGAAGGTTCGGGCCTGCCTCAAGAGGTCCTTGCTGATATAGACCTGAGCATCCGGATTCCCATGGCGGAATCCATCGACTCTCTGAACGTGGCGACAGCCGCTGCGGTGATTTTGTACGAGGCATTACGCCAAAAAACGATCAGGAACCGCACCTGACCATCTCCGCTGGTCGGTTTCACTTCTTCCCGTATTTTTTCTTCAATTTTTCCACGACCACCCCCGGCACAAGGCTGGATACATCGCCTCCGTAGCTTGCCGCTTCCCTGACAATGGTCGAGGTAATAAATGAATATTCCTCGTTCGGCATCAAAAACACTGTTTCGATATCGTTATCGAGCCGCCGGTTCATGAGTGCCATCTGCATCTCATATTCGAAGTCCGATACCGCGCGGAGACCGCGGATAATACCTACCGCCTTCTTTTGTTTTACATAGTCGACAAGGAGCCCGTCAAAGCCTTCTATCTTCACCCGCTTATAACGAGAAACCACTTTTTTGAACATGCCTATGCGCTCTTCAAGGGAAAAAAGCGGCTGTTTTTTCGGGTTCGCTGCCACGGCAACGATCAATTCGTCGAAGATCCTGAGACTTCGTTCGACCAGGTCAATGTGACCGTTCGTGACAGGATCGAAGGTGCCTGGGTAGACGGCGATGTGCTTCATGTGAGCTCCTTAGATGAAGTAGTCTGAAGTCAAGAGTCAGTATCAGGAAAGTCGATGCAACCAGCATTTATCATTTTATCTCTTGTCTGCTGGTCTCTGCCTCCTGGATCCTAAGTGAATAAAACGCCAGCACCGTATCGCCGTACTTAGCTTCGCGATAAAGAGAAAGAACTCCGGCACGGTCTGGCGACAATTGCTTTTTAAAGTGCTCGACGATCACGACCGAATCGGCCTTCAGGACCCCTGACTCCGCAAGGAGCGTAAGCAGCGGCAACATGTCGTCTGCGTACGGCGGATCAAGAAATACGATGTCATAAGGACCAGACGTTTTTTTTAGGAAAACCTCGGCTTTGGACAACACGACTCGTGCCTTCTCGCGGAAGCCGGTCTGTTCTATATTCTGCTTCACCGTCTTGAGCGACTCAGGGGAAGCATCCACAAATACCGCGCTGTCCGCGCCCCGGCTGAGCGCCTCGATACCGATCCCGCCGGCACCTGCAAAAAGGTCCAGGAAAACCGAATTGAGAACCTTGTCGCCAAGAATATTGAACAGCGCCTGTTTTACCTTGTCGGACGTGGGTCTGACGCGCGATCCCCTCGGGACTTTCAAACGCTGTCCCCTGCCTATGCCCCCGGTCACTCTCATATCACAATTTACTGTGACGATGCTACAGAAAAACCCTTTCTGAGTCAAGCACTTCTTGACAGCCCCCTGCAATATGGATATACTTTGCTATCATGAAGAAACGTACAATGCAAACAAGTTTACGGCTGATGGTTCTGATTCTTGCGCTTCTCCTTATGCTGCCCGGGCTTGCGTCTGCATCCGGTGAAAAAAAACAGCCTGCACGCCAACCCGTCCCTCCGCTTTCTGTTAAACATAATACGGTGTTTCTCCTCACGATTGATTCACCGATTACGCCCGTGGTGGCCGAATACATCGTGAAGTCGATCGACAAAGCATCCGCTGCCAAAGCCGAGGCAATCATCATTCAATTAAACACGCCAGGCGGGCTGGTCGACTCCATGCAGCAGATCGTCATGAAAATGATGGCCTCTAATACGGCGACGGTGGTCTATGTTGCCCCGAGCGGCGGCAGGGCTGCATCGGCCGGCGTATTCATCACGCTTGCGGCCAATATCGCCGCAATGGCGCCGGCGACGCACATAGGCGCGGCCCATCCGGTTACGATGCAGGGAAGCATGGATAAAACCATGGAAACAAAGGTCGTCAACGATCTCGCAGCTATGGCGCGGGGCATTGCCGAGAAGCGCGGAAGGAATGCAATCTGGGCGGAAGACGCTGTTCGAAAGAGCGTTTCGATTACCGAGACCGAAGCGCTAAAGGACCACGTGATCGACCTCGTGGCACCCGATGTACCGACACTCGTCAAAGATCTGAACGGCAAGACCGTTGACCTCGTCATCGGGAAGAAAACGCTTAATACAGTAGGAGCCGAAGTGAAGGAAATCAGGATGGGCTTCCGGTATCGATTCCTGGAGATCATCAGCAATCCCAATATCGCCTACATCCTGATGATCCTCGGTTTTTACGGCCTCTATTTTGAGCTCTCAAATCCCGGAGCTATTTTCCCCGGAGTTGCAGGTGCGATTTGCCTGGTCCTCGCCTTCTACGCGCTCCACACTCTGCCGATCAACTATGCAGGCCTCATCCTCATCATTATCGGCATCAGCCTCTTTATCGCGGAAGCGTTCATCACGAGTCACGGTATTTTGGGCATCGGAGGGACTATTGCCATGCTGTTCGGTTCGATCATGCTTATCGATTCTGCTTCGCCTTTCCTTCAGATATCATGGGCCGTGATTATTCCGGCTGTTGGCCTGTCCGCGCTCCTCTTCATCATAACCATGACAGTCGCAATTCGGGTTTACCGTGAAAAACCGACGACCGGGAAAGAGGGAATGATCGGCATGCAGGCAACGGCCAAAACAGACATCCATACGGACGGACAGGTGTTCATGCGCGGCGAATACTGGAATGCCTGGAGCGATGAGCCGATACAGAAGGGTGAAAAAGTTACGGTCATTGCCATAGATGGGCTGAAGGTCAAGGTGAAAAAAACCGCGTAGATGCAAAGGAGATGATAGGAATCATTTTAACCGTTTGAACGGTTCACACAATACTTTAAGGAGGCTACACCATGCAGATTTTCGCAACAAGTTTTCTTTTCACGATCATTATTTTCTTTGCTATTTTGTACAACATCATAAAAATCCTGAAGCAGTACGAACGCGGCGTTATCTTTACCCTCGGGAAAGTGAGCGCTGAACAGGGCGTCAAGGGGCCCGGAATCATTTTCCTGTGGCCGGGGATCCAAAAAATGGTGAGGGTGAGCCTGCGGACCGTGACCATGGACGTGCCATCGCAGGACGTCATCACGAAGGACAACGTTACGGTGAAGGTCAACGCCGTTGTCTACTTCCGGGTCATCGACCCGGCCAAGGCCGTCATAGAAGTAGAAGATTTCTATTACGCGACATCACAGATTGCCCAGACCACGCTCAGGAGCGTCCTTGGCCAGAATACCTTCGACGATCTGCTCTCGAACCGTGATGCCATCAATGCCGAGCTTCAAAAAGTCATCGACCAGCAGACGGAACCCTGGGGGGTCAAGGTGACGACCGTGGAAGTGAAAAACGTCGACCTGCCTGCGGAGATGCAGCGGGCTATTGCCATCCAGGCACAGGCGGAGCGGGAACGTCGGGCCAAGATCATTCATGCCGAGGGTGAGCTTCAGGCATCGGCGAAATTGAGCGAAGCCGCGGCCGTCATCAGCAAAAACCCGATTGCGCTCCAGCTGCGATACCTCCAGACCCTCACCGAAATCGGCACGGAGAAAAACACGACCATCGTTTTCCCGCTGCCGATCGAATTCATGTCTGCGTTTCAAAAACTGATCGAGAAAAAAGATTAGGTTCCAGCCGTTGGCTGTAACATTAAATATCGGATTACACGCTAAACAAAAGGGGACCGGTAGAAACCGGTCCCCTTTTGTATGAGTCGCTGCTGATCTTTTATATTTCGTTGACCGTTATGGCCTGCTGCGGGCAGTTCTCTACACAGGTCTGGCAGTTGATGCATTCGGACATGTTCACCGGCTCCGCCTTGCCGCCTTCCAGCTTGAATACGGACTGCGGGCAGACATTTACGCAGGTGCCGTCGCCGTCGCACTTGCCTTTGTCGACTGTTACCATGTACATTGTATCTGATTCCTCCTTCAGTAGAAATGAAATTCAAAAAGCACATTATATTACCCGCCGGGGCCCGTAAAATCAAGCAAGAAATGAAGATAAAAAAAGGCTCACCCGGTTGGGGTAAGCCTTAGAAAAGAAACGCTCGGGTCTAATTAATGTTCAATCTCGATTCCAGCCGTCCGCTCTCTAACCGAAATCGCTATCTTGTAAAGCATCGAGAGGATCAAAAACCCAATGGCCCATACACCGAGCGTAATGAGCGCTTCCGGCATGGTCGGCCAGTATGGGTGGACTTCTTCAAAGGGATTCGGCACGAAACCGCCGATAATAAGACCGAACCCCTTGTCGATCCAGAGCGAAATGAAAAGCGACAGACAAGCGAAGGCGAGCAGGCCTTCCTTCTTTCGCGCAGCCGGAAATACCAGGAGAAAGAGCGAGATGATCGCGAGGACGGTTGACGTCCACATCATAGGTACCAGCTCACTATGGCCCTCAAGCCCCACATAAAGATACAGGAAGGAGGCCGCATGACCCGGGATTCCGCTGTAGAAGGCCGTGAAAAACTCCAGCCCCAGAAGAAAGACGTTCGCGAACATGGCGTACGCCACAATCTTTCCAATTGCCTGGATGGCTTCTTTCCCTGGGTCGAACTTCGAGATTTTTCTAACGATCAATGCCAGGATGATCAAGAGGGCCGGACCTGCGGCAAATGCCGACGCGAGGAACCGTGCCGCCATGACGGCGCTGAGCCAGAAATGACGCGCCGGGAGACCTGAGTACAAGAAGGCCGTGACCGTGTGGATGCTGACCGCCCAGGGAATAGAGAGGTAAATGAAGAACTTGATCCACTTCGGCGGAGGCACACCCTTCCGATCCGCGCTCAAGGTTACCCATCCGACAAGGGCGTTGATGGCAAGATACCCCGACAGCACGACGGAATCCCAGAACATCACTGAATTCGGCGTGGGGTGCAGGATCACGTTCATGATCCTCATGGGCTGCCCCATGTCCACGAAGATGAACAGGATGCACATGGTCACCGCCGAGATGGCAAGGAACTCGCCAAGGATGACGATCTTGCCGAATTTCTTAAAATCGTGCAGATAGTAGGGAATAACGAGCATCACCGCCGAAGCGGCCACGCCGACGAGAAATGTGAATTGGCCGATGTACAGCCCCCAGGACACGTCCCGGTGCATTCCCGTGAGCCCCAGCCCGAATTGGAACTGCTGGATGTAGTAATAAACCCCTACTGCAGAAAGGGCACCGAGAAAGAAAAGCCATGCCCAGTATTTTTTCCCGCCTTCAAATGCTTTCTCAAGCATGATCGCTCCCTCCTATGACATAATAGACCGCCGGGCCCGTACCCAGTTCCGGTTTCCGCCTGATGGTCAACTGGGACGTTACGATCTTCCGGACCTCGGAATTTGGATCTTCGATGTCCCCGAAGAACATGGCGCCCTTGGGCGCGGCTTCTACGCATGCGGGAAGCTTTCCAACCTGGAGCCGCTCCGTGCAAAAAGTGCATTTTTCCACGACGCCTTTAGTCCTTGTCGGGTATGCCTTGTTCTCTGTCGCCGGATTGATCGCCTTGCGCGGGTCGGTCCAGTTGAAGCTCCGCGACCCGTAGGGGCAGGCGGCCATGCAGAACCGGCACCCGATGCATCGGTGCATATCCTGCATCGTGATCCCATTGGGAAGTTTAAACGTGGCCTGAGTGGGACAGACGCGAACGCACGGCGGGTTGTCACAGTGGTTGCACAGCACGATGAACGGCATGTCCTTGATGTGTTCGCTCATGAACTTGTTCTCGGAACCCGGGAAGGTGCGTTCATAGGGCTCCTCCCATATCCACTTGATTTCGAATTTCTTGTCCACGGTCCCGTCGGGATTCCGGAAGTCCGGCACATTGTGCGTCTGATGACAGGCGGTGGTGACTTTCTTGATGTCCTCATCGGTCTTGAACTTACTCATATCGACCACCATAGCCCATCGCTTGGCAATCAGACCGTCCGGGTTTGGCTCCACCTGCGGCGGTTTCAGCCCCGGTTCCCAGATCGTATGCGTGGCTGACGCGACCGAGGCGCCGAATCCCAGAATGGAGGAGATGCCGGCAATTTTCAGAAATTGTCTCCTGTCCATGCTCATGATTTATTCTCCTCCTTCTCCATCGGCTGTATGTGACAATCAAAACAATACGGTTTGACCGCCATATAATTGTGGCATTGGTCGCAGAACTGTTTCTTGTTCGAGTGGCATTCGAGACATCCGTTTTGCAGGCTCATGTTGAATTTCCTGCCGCTCGTCATGCTGACGTACTGTCGGTTCATGTCGCGGACAACGGAGTCTCTCCAATTGTTCAGGAGCTGCATGTGCTCGGAACGCATATACTCCTTGGATTCAACGCACTCCTTTTTCCCATACTGCTTTTCCCACGCCTGGATCGCGGGCGTATCCGTTTTCAGTTCAGGCTTTGCGTTCACCTTTCCGATATTGTAGTAAAAGGGGAACGTCGCGATTCCGACGAAAACCATCAGCCCGATGAGTATTTTACCGCCATCGTAGAGTTTCATTAGGCCTTTTCCTCCTTCTGTTCAATTCCCGGAAGGGGTTCTCCGCGCAAGTCGGTGGTCCTCTCCTTCTCGCCGGTCATAACGAGGGCGTTCGCCACGAGTTCGTGGAGGCCGCAGACATTCACGCCGGGCACCCAGTAGTCCATAAGGGGTTTGAGCGTTGCCCGGTCAATGGCACAGACGTTGGCAAGCATGTTCACACCGTAATGCTCGTGAACGAATTTAACCGCGTTTGCGCGCGGAAATCCGCCCTTCATGCGGAGATCCATGTCTTCCGAGGCGTTCAAACCCGTGCCGCTGCCGCAACAGAAGGTTTTTTCCCGGATCGTGTCTTCCGGCATCTCAACAAAGTTATTGACCACGTTCTTGAGCACATATCGCGGTTCCTCAAGCATGCCCATGCCGCGCGCAACGTTACAGGAATCATGCCAGGTGACATTGAGGTGATCGTTCCGCTTCGGATCGAGCTTGAGTTTGTTGTTCTTGATCAGGTCTGCAGTGAATTCCGCAACGTGAACCATTTTCATCGATTTTGCGTTCTCGAAGACCGTACCGGTAATCGGCGATTTCGGGACTTCCAGGAAATCCGCCGGACCGTTCCAGGTGTCCATGTACTGGGAAAGCACCCGCCACATGTGGCCGCACTCGCCGCCCAGGATCCACTTCACACCCAGCCGTTTGGCCTCTGCATAAATTTTGGAGTTGAGCCGCTTGCCCATCTCGTTCGAGGTGAAGAATCCGAAGTTCCCGCCTTCCGAGGCATAGGTGCTCCAGGTGTAATCAAGCCCCAGTTCCTCGAACAGCATCAGGTATCCCATGCACGTATACGTGCCGGGGTCGGCAAACAGGTCGCCCGACGGCGTCACGAACAGAATCTCAGCGCCCTTCCGGTTGAACGTGGGTTTGATCCTCTTCCCCGTGACGGTCTCGATGTCGTCCAGCATATATTCGAGGTTGCCGACGATGGTATGAGGTTCGAGACCCAGATGGTTGCCCTTCATGTAGCAGTTCGAGACCGGGCCCGCGATCCATTCAATATTCAGGCCGAGCAGATTCAAGAGCTCGCGGCCGATGATCGTGATCTCCGCCTGGTCGATGCCGTAGGGGCAGAAGACCGAGCAGCGCCGGCACTCGGTGCATTGAAAGAAGTAGTACCACCATTCCTTCAGCACATCCAGGGTAAGTTCGCGAGCGCCCGCCATTTTGCCGAAGATCTTTCCGGCAAGGGTGAACTCCTTGCGATAGACCGAGCGAATGAGCTCGGCTCTGAGCACCGGCATGTTCTTCGGATCGCCGGTCCCGATAAAGAAGTGGCATTTGTCGGCACAGGCGCCGCAGCGCACGCAGATGTCCATGAACAGCCGGAAGGACCGGTACTTTTCGAGCCGTTCCGCGATCCCCTCAAGGAGGATTTCTTTCCAGTTTTCCGGGAGTTTCCAGTCCGCGTCCGCCGGCCTCCAGTCCCGCGGGTTCGGGAAACCGACGATGTCAAGGCTTTTCGGCTTCGAGCCATGACAGAACATGCCCTCTTTGAACACAACGGGAGTATCCATCCAGCTCGTTTTCGGCGGCGTGTAATCTATCTTTGACAGTTCTTCTGGTTTCGGAAGTTTCGCCATGATTACTCCTTTTCTACCGGCAAGCCGGCATTTTTCATTTTATCCCTGAAGTCGTCCTCATACTCCGCGTAGGTGTGAACATGGACCGGGTAGTTCCAGGGATTGATATGCCGCTTCACGCGGCTGGTGTTCGCCAGAACACGGGTAGGGCTCATGAAAACGCCGGCCATATGAACCAGCTTGCTGAAAGGGAAGTAGGCGAACAGCGTGCAGATAAGGAACAAGTGGATATAGAAGATAACGCTGATCGGATTCTGCGGTATTGACGGACTAAAACCGACCAGGCTCATGGTCAGCATCTTCACGCTCACGATATCGGTTTTAAGGAAGTATCTCATGAGCACGCCGGAGAGTGCGATGCCGAAGATCAAGAAGAGTGGGAAATAATCGTTCATGAGCGACAGATAGCGCATCTGGGGAATTGCGATCCTCCTGAGGAAAAGGTAGGTTATTGCGCCGAGCAACACCGCATCGGTCATATACAGGAGCGGCACGCCGATCTGGAGGAAACTGTCGAGCATTTCGACCAGCTGCACTGCCGCCGGTACCTGCTGGGTAAAGAACCGCAGGTGTCTGACCAGAATAATGAGAAATGACCAATGGAACGCCAAACCCGCAGCCCAGAGCCATTTTGCCTCTCCGTACGTAAGCTGCGAATCGTCCCGAAGCTGTGTTTTCAGGTTTCTGAAGAGCGAGCGGAAGAACAGAACTTCGAGCGCCATCCTGCCCAACACGCCAAGAACGCCGGAAGGATTTTCCAGCTTGCTGTATTTGATCCAGGGCAATGATTTCTGCTGTCCGCAGGTCGTAGGAATGCGGAAGGGATTCGGCGAGCTGCCCCATTTCAGAATGCGTACAATCATGAAAATGACAAAAATAGCTACCGCCAGATAGGGAATGACCACACCGAAGATGTACTGCATGTTCAGGACATCCACTCCCACATAGGCTATCGCTGCGAGGATCAGCACTGCAATGAAAGAAATTATAGCTTTCATTTCGTTACCTCTTTTCGATTTAGGTTAGCAGCCGAGGCGATCTTTTAACCCCCTGTTTCAGTCCTGGTTGTCGACGATAAGACGCGCCTGCTGCAAGAGCCTGAAGGTCATATTTTTTGCTTCGTTTGCCTTGAGTTCGTAGATCTTTTCCCGGCATTTCATAAAAAGATCGAATGAAAAAAGCGCCAGGTCGTCGACAGCGGACTCAAAGACTGCCAGTTCTTCGGCAATTCCCTGTTGACCGAGAATCTCTTTTCCCAGCTCCTGCCGGACCACTTTCTTGAGTTGAAAGATGAAAGACACGGCCTCGGATGGCGAAAATTCCTGAATAGCACGGATCCGGATAATGCTGTCGAGAAACCGGGAAACAGTGTCGGGAATCATTCCCTGCAGCAGCGCGTCGAAAAGATGCTCGATTCCCTCCGAAAGGGTATAACCGACCGGATTGGTGAACTGGGCCTTCTGCTTCCTCAGGAAAGTAGACGTCTCGTGCGGATAAGTCTCCACAACGGCATCAAACCATTTCTTCAGAATAGCGGATTTCTTTTCTATCAAATAGTGGTTAAGGTTCATGTTCCCGTGAATCATACGCAAGCACCCCTGCAACGATTGTCGCAGGGGAATATCCTGTTAAAAGAACAACAGATGCTTGACAGACTCCATTTCTTTTTGAATATCCGCAAAGGACACGAATTTTGTTTTCAACTCGGCTCCCATATCTTCGGCATCGGTGATCACGTTTTCTTCCTTGAGACCAAGACGGGTCATGTCTTCCTTGCAGACCCAGACCGGCAGGTCGATGAGCAGGCAGCTCTTGATGTGGCTCTCCGTGCTCGTCACGCCGTAGACTTTCATGGCTTGCTGGTCCTTGACCATATTTAATACACCGTCACCGACGAACACGATGATCGGGACCACCGAGTCGCCGTCATCCATATAGATCTCTGCGGTCTGACTCGCGATAGCATGGGTGAGCGCAAGACGGGCATTTTCGCTCTTGTACGGCGGTCGTTGCACAACGAACAATAAATTTACGGCACCCATTTACTCACCTCCGATATGTAGTAGCTTGTCGGTCTTGACGGTCTTGGCCAGGTACCAGTCCATGCTGGCGCGCTTCATGCCCTCGGGCACATCTTCCTTGTGGTAGCCCCGGGCCTCTGCACAGGCTTCGCACACAGTGACTTCCATACCTTTGCTCATGAGTTCCTTCATAAGCTTCTCGTTGTGCGAGTAATCCTTGAACGGTTTCTGCCCCTTTTTGGCCATCATCACGGCGTTCCCGGAGAGCCACATGTTCACTTTGTGGCCTTTGGCAATTCCCGCTTCGGCAAGCTTGAATGCAAAATCAAGCGACATCGAACCGACCAGTGAAGAAAATACTCCAAACGTCAATTCTCCCATTCTATCCTCCTTAACCCTTATATGATGGACGCCGGACCAATACTGCCCCGTCGCCCTTCTCGTTTACTATCCTATAGCCAGGCCGTCTTTTCGTAATCATTCATGATCAGGTCGACGATGTCGCCGTAACTGACTATTTTTACTTTTGAATTGACATTCGCGGCTGTGAACCCTCGTGTCGTCAGATCGTCGGACAATACGTAAAAGTTCGCACCGGATTTGGAAAGCACAGGGGAATCCTTGCCGTTCTCTTTCACGACAGCATGATAGACGCCGTTCCCCACAAGGATCACTCCCATTTTTTCGGCCTTCATTCTTTCAAAGCTGTCTTCTGTTCTTCTCCAGTCGCTTAGAAATACCGCTAGTTTCATCATCTCACCTCCCCAGAGAAATTCATGATAAAAAAACAGGGGATTAGTTATTCAACTATCCCCTGGGTATGACTGCTCGTTACCGCATTATATCTCGGCAACCGTGATCGCCTGCTGCGGACAGTTCTCAGCGCAGGTCAGGCAATTAATGCATTCCGACATGTTCACCGGCTCGGCCTTACCGCCGTCCAGTTTAAACACAGACTGCGGACAGACGTTGACGCAGGTGCCGTCACCATCGCATTTCCCTTTGTCGACTGTTACCATGTACATGGTGATTACTTCCTCCTCACAATTACATTAGATACGCGAGCCTGCCGTTTTTCCCTTGAACCCAAGCGCTGCGCGTTTCAACAGCCCGGTGGTTGGGGCAGACCGCAGGGATTCGGCAGAGGTCTCTACCGGCATCGAGAAATCATCCGGCACGCTGCATTTTTGTAAATCCCTGCATGGGCGGGGCAGGGGATCAAGCGGAGCAGATACTATACGCAACCGGTCGGCTTCGGAAGACCGGCAATTTTGCAAGCCTGCTTTGCAGGTCCGCCCGGATAGAGTTCATAGAGATACTTGGTGTTGCCTTTTTCCGGCCCAAGCTTCTTGCCGATTTCCTTCACCAGGATTTTGATCATCGGCGCAATCTGATACTGTTTGTAATAGTCGCGGAGGAAATTCACAACTTCCCAATGCTGCTCGCTCATGTCAATGCCTTCAACCTCCGCAAAGTACTTGGCGACGTCCATGTTCCAGTCGTCCAGATTAGCCAAGAAGCCATCCTCATCCACTTCGATATTCTTACCTTTTACTGAAATTGTTCCCATTTTCCTGTCCCCTTTCGTTAAATTAGTCGGGTGCCTTCCAGCTCCCTCATCATGATGTTCCCAGCTTCTGTCCTGACTTCCCTTATGATTTGCCCTCTAAAATCCGGCGCTGCAGCCTGTTATGCAGGTTTCCGTTTCACTTTCAAAAAATACAGCCGTCCATCTCCATCCATAAACCCCCGGCTGATGCCGGTAGAACGGTGTGTCCGCAGGTCGTAATTGAGCACTGCATCTTCGTAGTCTTCTCCGGCAACCATATCTGACAGGTCTTTTCCAATCTGATCCGCTGCCAGGGCGAGAGCCTGCATCATCACTTCTCCCACATTCTTGCTCGTGGGGTCCGCGATGTAGAATGCGCCACAGACGGCGCACGTGCCGCCCGATATGCTTTCCATGGTGCTTATTTTGATCGTCGCCGGGCGTTCGAACTTTGTCCGACAAAACGGACAAACGGGTTCAACTCCTTCTCGTGCTCCAGACCTCAAAAATACCTGCTTTCTTATGCGCGGTGTTTCCGTGCATGATGTTCCTCTGCCCTTTTCACCATAGCAGGAGCCCATTCTGGCGTGCCCACGGCATGCAGATGCGTATAGGAAGCCAACACATTCTTATACACGATGCCGTCGTTCTTCCCGTCTATCCCGCTGCCTCGTGCGACATGATACGCCATCGGCGGCAGTGCGTCAAGATTTGAAACCCGTGAATAATGAAATTCATGCCCGCGAATGCCCACTCCGCTGCCGAGGAATGGGCTGTTGCGTCCGGTTTCTAATACCGTGTATCCATGCGCTTGCGGTCGTTTCTCAAGGATAAAATCGAGCGGCAATACCGCAGCCATGGCATATCGTTTACCTTCTGCAGTAAGGCTTCGGCCGAGATAGATCAGGCCGCCGCACTCGGCATAAATGGGCAAGCCATTTTCTGCGGCGTTTCTTACTGAGGCGCAAAACCCCCCATTTGCGGCCAGTTCTGCGGCCTGTGTCTCGGGAAATCCGCCGCCGATGTAGAGAGCATCGATATCATCGGGCAGCAGTCCGTCTTTTAAAGCGTTTATTTCCTTGAGAACCGCTCCGTGTCGCTCAAGCTCCTCGAGATTGTCCGGGTAGTAGAATTGAAATGCCTTGTCCCTTACTACACCGATAACGACCCGCTTTCCTTCCGGAGGTAGCTCTGATTGTTCGTTTCTTAGGCTCTCAATCTCCGGTGCGGTACAAGCCATTTCCCAGATTGCATCAAGATCGAGATATTGCTCGGCGATTGCCGCCGAAGCTTGAATCGCCTGTTCTACTTCGGGGTGTTCGTGAAACGGCGTCAATCCCATATGTCGTTCGGGAAATTCGCCATGCCGTTGTTTGGGAACGGCACCAAAAACGGGAAGGCCGCTGCTCCCCGCGATGGCCTTCCTGATGACGTTTTCATGACGTCCTGATGAAACGTTGTTTAAAATGATTCCGCCGATTGCAACATCGGCATCATACTGTTGCAGTCCCAGAACAACCGCCGCAACTGTCGCCGACGCCTTCGTGCCGTCTACGATCAAAGCAACAGGTGTCTTCAGCAGTTTTGACAACCGGGCCGTACTGTATGATCCTGATTCATCAACTCCGTCATATAGCCCGCGATTGCCTTCGATGATCGCAGCATCTACTCCGGCTGCATGTTCCACAAACGACTTGCGAATGCGGTCCTGATCCATCATAAACAGATCAAGATTGTAACAGGACCTGCCTGCAGCAACTCCGAGCCAGCCAGCATCGATAAAGTCCGGGCCTTTCTTAAAAACAGCAATCTGCCGGCCCTTGTTCCGCCAGGCTGCAGTTATGCCGATCGAGAAAGTTGTCTTTCCCAGACCGCCGCGGGTGGCTGAGATTGCCAGCCTCGGGATAGCCTGCATTACGATTGAGGATTGGCCGAACCTTCCGTGTGCGGGATCTCGACAGCAGTACCGCCGAAGTATGAATAGACAAGCTTGCCGCCGTCTATCAGCTCACGAAGAGCGGCTTTCACCTCTTCTTTTGTCGCGCCCTCGGCCTCCAGAGCATTGCTGATGTCCTTGGGCTTCAGCTTCTTTTTGCCCTGCATCTTTTCCACCATCTCATATACTTTTTTCTGCACTTCCGCAGCGTCCATAGTCGTCCTCCAGGTGAGTTGTATACAACATGTAAACCGGCCCCGGATTCATCCAGGGCCGGTTTTATATTACACCTTTTACACCATTATTCCCACTTGAACGTCGGAGTCATTCTGAATGTATCGCGAGCAAAGGTGAAATCGTCAATGTGCTGATAGGTGAACGGGATGCCGGTGAGCTTGAAGAACCGCTCCCAGCCGATACGCTCGATCCATTCGCCCATACGCTCGTGCTTGCGCGCATCCTTTGCGTAGACCTCCACGATGTGCTTCACCGCCTGCACAACCTCGGGCCAGCGGGGCGGATTGTTCGGGAGAAAAGGGATGGCCAGCTTGGACATGCGAGGCACGCCGCGGGCGTTCGAAACCTTGCCGCCCACATAGATGGAGATGCCGTCGCCGTGAGCATCGGCCAGGGGGAGCGAGGGGCACATGGTATAGCAGTTGCCGCAGTACATGCAGCGCTCTTCTTTGATCTTGACCGACTTCGCTGCCGGGTTAGGCGCAATAGCGCCGGTCGGGCAGGAAGCGATGGTCGTTGGGATCTCGCACTGGTTCGCAATGGTCGCTTCGTTCACCTTCGGGGGCTTGCGGTGAATGCCGAGGATGGCGATGTCGGAGCAATGCACCGCGCCGCACATGTTAAGGCAGCAGGCCAGGGCGATCCTGACGCGCGCCGGCAGAGTCTTGGTGGTGAAATACTCATGGAGTTCATCCATGACGGCCTTCACCACACCCGAAGCGTCGGTTGCAGGAGTGTGGCAGTGGATCCAACCCTGGGTATGCACCACATTGCTGATGCCGTATCCGATGCCGCCGACGAGGTGTCCGTCCTTCTTGAGCGCTGTCTTGAGCGGCTCGACCTGGTCCTTCGCAGGAAAGAATTCGACGTTGTGACGGGTCGTCCAACGCAGATGGCCGCCGCTGAATTTGTCGGCGTACGCGCACATCTCGCGAACGTAATCGGTGCTGACGAGACGGGGTGTTGCTATGCGCACGGTGTACAGTTCGTCTCCGGTCTCGGAAACGTGCTTCATCGTGCCTTTATCGATAACTTCATGATATTTCCATTTCCCGTAGTTTTTTGCGATCACGGGAGGCAAAAATTTGCTAAAGTGAGGAGCTCCAATATCAGTTATTCTCTTCGGTTTGTCAGCCATTCTAAGTTATCCTCCTTAAGTTATTTCACGTCTTCCGGTGACCAGAACACGTACGGGTTCGACCTCGGGGCTTTCACCATCTGCGGCACGGGCGGCAGGCCGGTTGATTCAAGCATGGACCTCATGCCCATGCGGTCGACCAGTTCGCCGATACGTTCGCGGTTCTTGCCATGCTCGTCCCACCACTCCCAGAGCTTGCGGATCAGGTCTTCGATGTTGTCGAACGGCTTTTCAAGTTTCATAAAGGGAACAATAACCCAGCTCATGAGAGCGCCGGTCACGATCGGGGCCTTGCCGCCGAGCATGATGGTCGCGCCTTTTTCCTTGCCCGGGCGGAGTGCCTTGGGCATGCGGTTGATGCAATGCATGCAGCGGGTGCAATCCTTGTTGTTGATCTTGAGTGTGCTTCCGTCCCAGCTCATGCAGTGGGTCGGGCACATATCGCACACTTCGGTCTTGATGTCCATGTCCTTGGAGCAGTTCTTCACCTCTGCCTGGTCGATACGGATATCGTCACGCCAAGTGCCGATGATGGACATGTCGGCGCGGGCAATGGCGGCGGTGCAGTCGTTGGCGCAGCCCGAAACTTTGATTTTAAACTTGTAGGGGAATGCAGGACGATGGAGCTCATCCTGGAACTTGTGAGTAAGCGTATCGCAGATTTCCATCGAGTCGATGTTTGAAAACTCGCAACGGGAATTGCCCACGCAGCAGCTCGGAGTGCGGAGGCAGGAACCGGAACCGCCGAGGTCCCAGCCCTTTGCCGTGGTTTCGGCAAAAATGGCCTCGAGCTTGTCGGTTTGCGTGCCGAGGAGCACCAGGTCGCCGGTGGACCCGTGCATGTTCGTCAGTCCGCTGCCATATTTGTCCCAGATATCCATGAGCTCGCGCAGCGCGTTTGAAGTATAATAATTTCCCGCAGGCTGGTTGATACGGACCGTATGGAAATGAGCAACACCCGGATATTCTTCCGGCAGGTCGCAGTAACGGCCGATAACGCCGCCGCCGTAACCGAGAACGCCCACGATACCGCCGTGCTTCCAGTGGGTAACTTTATCTCTATACGACCTCTCAAGGATATTGAGCAGATCTTTCGCCGTATTACTCTTTACTGCGGCTTTTTTAATCTCCTTTACGAAACTCGGCCATGCGCCTTTTTCCAGGTCGTCTAGCATCGGTGTCTTGCCATCTTTGCTCATCAGGAAATCCTCCTTATAGATTTATCTCACGAATTATGTGAACTGCTCATTGAGACGCTTGTGCTTTACTAAACTGATACGGATCTTAACAATTCTCATTCCTCATGCGCCCTCCAAAGCTGCAGAGAGTACTTTATCTGTCTCTAAGGTGAAGCGGTCCCCCTTTCTGAAATAAAATTGTAGAAATGTAAAAAATTAAGACCAAGGTGGGTTCAAATTAATGGCAATCGTTTCTGTTTATTTAACTTTGCCTGCTGCTTTTTTTATTATTACGCTATTTTAGATTTAAGACGCTGAGACATGAGATTGTATGTGCACAACCCATATTAGTCAAATAAAAAAAACTAATCGTACCATAACTTCGCGTAATTATCACAGTTTAGAATATGACAAAAACAATCAAATAAATACAATAACTTATACTAGCAAAATACTCATGCAGATAGGCATGTTTCATTTGCAAGTAGCCTGCCATCGGGCTATTCATAAATTATGAACTTAAACCATTTATTAATCATAATCTTAGATTTAATAATAATTATGCTTATCCGGTCAACGCATCAAACGGGTAATTTTACCAGAACAGCAAAAAACCAAAATGAAACTATAATGTTAAGGCTTCTTTCTGAACGCTTTATCCAGAAAGAAACTGGTTGGACTAAGCCGTTGCGCGCCACGTCGCTATGGGATTTCAAATGATTAGCCGCCAAGCAAATCCAATAACCGACAAGGTGAAATCATGATACGACAAACGGTCTTCGGGTTCAAGATAGGAAAAACGAGCGAAACACTGACCGCCCAGAGTGAGGTAGGATGTCAATAGTAGACACCAAGCCCTTCATGCTGCCAGTTGCCCGGCGTAGAACTTTTTTACATAAGCCACAGGGGAAAGAGGCATCGCAGGATCAGTGCGCCTGATTGGGGAATTTGAGCGAAAAAGTCCCCGCGAAAAGAGACCGGGCTGCTCTTTGAGGTTGTTGTGAGATCAAGGAGGGCGAGCGGGTTTCAAAAACCGGTCGCAGACGCTTCAAGAGGGCCTGCTCATTTTCTATCGCTGCTCTTGGGCTTGGGACCCCGATTGACACTCTCAATCACTTCTGATACTATATGGCTTCAATTTCATTACACGCCAATAATTTGGGAGAAACATATTATGATCGAAGCAAAAGTGACCCTTGTAAAGGATATGACATTTACCGGGAAGGCGACATCCGGCCATACACTGTCCATGGATGCGGACGAGGCATCGGGTGGCCACAACGCCGGATTCAGGCCGATGGAATTGCTGCTCGTCGGTTTTGGTGGCTGCTCCGGTATGGACGTGATTTCCATACTCAGAAAAAAACGTCAGCAAGTTTCGGGTCTGAAAATCAACGTAAAAGGCGAAAAGACTGAGGACTATCCCAAAATCTACAAGGAAGTACACATAGAGTACATCGTGAAAGGCAAAGGCGTCGAGAAAGAAGCCGTGGAACGGGCAATCAAATTGTCGCTCGAAAAGTATTGTTCGGTCGGCGCTACGCTGGCGAAAGCAGGGACCATTACGCACAGTTACAAAATCGTGGAAGAATAATGTCCGACATCGCGTACCTCGCGGCACTAACCGCTCGGGGTAAGCATCATCGAAGTGTCGTTTCTGAATTCAGCTATTCTTCTTTTTTGCTTTGAATGTTTCCAGCTCCTTCTTCAAAGTATCGATCTGCAGCTGCAAATCAATAAAACGGTCAGCAATAGGGTCCGGTATATGAATGTGATCGAGGAGCGCTTCATCAGGCACGCGCTCGTCCTTGATCCGTACGATCCTGCCCGGGATACCGACCACGGTAGAGTGATCCGGCACGTCCTGAAGTACTACCGAATTTGCACCAATCTTCACATAATCACCGATTTTTATGGGGCCAAGAACTTTCGCGCCGGCGCCTACGACTACATGGTTGCCGAGCGTTGGATGACGCTTTCCGCGCTGTTTGCCCGTCCCCCCGAGTGTAGTGCCCTGGAAAAGAGTTACATTATCGCCGATTTCCGTAGTCTCGCCAATAACGACTCCCATGCCGTGATCGATAAATAATCCTGAGCCGATGGTCGCTCCGGGATGGATTTCAATACCTGTAATAAACCGCGCAAACTGGGAAAGCGCCCGGGGGATGAAGGGAACACGCTTTTTCCACAGCCAGTGCGCGAACCGGTAAAACAGGAGCGCATGAAACCCCGCATAGGTGAGTGCAACTTCGAGCCTGCTCGTTGCAGCGGGATCCATGGAGAGCGCCGCGCGAAAATCTCTTTTAATCTTACGAAAGGTATCGATCATGGTTCAATTTCGGATTGCCGGTTTTGGATGGAAGATTGAATTCAGGATTTGGTCTCGGTTACCAATCTGCAATCTATAATTTAAAAAGCCGCAATCTGGTTCCCCTCACTCCCTGAGCCATCCCGGAGGAATTCCCGCCTTGCGCGCTTCGTCCGGGATCACGACCTCTATCTGATTTCGGGTATTATCGATTTCCTGCTGCACCTGCTTCATCTCCTGCTCAATCCGAACCGCTTCTGCCCGATCTTCCAGATGTCCGCCTGCAACGCCTCCCCAACTCCCCAGCAGTTCAGTCCGTTTTTGATCGAGATCCCGGTAATGCCCCTCCAGCCGGACAAGGTCCTGCTTGGCCGATTTTATGCGCCCCTGCCAGTATGCCTTCTGCTCAGTTTCTCGTTCCTCTTCGCCGGAATAGCCGATACTTGGAGAAATCCCCTGTTCCTCCGTTTCGTTTTCTTCGCCTGCCGGTGCTTCCACTCGCCGTGCCGAAGAACGGTACCGTTCCGGGACCTTCTCCAGCCGGTCGGTGATATGCACAACACCCTTATTGTCGGTCCATTCGTAAATCGCGCTTTTCTTCTGCTCCTGGTCCTGTGTCTGTTCCGGATTCTGCACATTCCTCTGGACCTCGGTCTGAGCAAAGGCCGCAGGAATAGTCGCCAAAAAAACAGTCGCAATAAGAGTAACCACGCGCATGGTATTACTCCACTTTTTTGATCGTACAAACCGCATATGCCGCCATGCCTTCGCTCCTGCCGGTAAAACCCAACCCTTCTGTTGACGTCGCCTTCACGTTCACCACAGACCGGTCCGCCTTGACTGCTGCTGCAATGTTCGACACCATGGCCGGTATGTGCGGCGCCATCTTCGGTTTCTCCGCCACGATTGTCGCGTCGATGTTATTCACGCGAAATCCCGCCTCCCCAAGGAGGCGCCGCACTTCTTCGAGCAGGAACAGACTGGATATTCCCTTGTACTTGGACGCCGTGTCGGGAAAATGCCGGCCGATGTCACCGAGCGCCGCGGCGCCCAACAGCGCGTCGCAAATCGCGTGGAGCAGCACGTCAGCATCCGAATGGCCGAGAAGCCCCTGCTCAAACGGGATGTCCACGCCTCCGATCATGAGCTTGCGGTCCGCGACGAGGCGATGGACATCATACCCTGTGCCGATTCGCATCGTATCTCCTCTTCAGGATCTCCTCCGCGAGCAGAAGGTCTTCAGGCGTCGTAATCTTAATATTTTCATAACTCCCCATGATCACCCGGACCTTGTTTCCCGTCCGTTCCACAAGCGTGGCGTCGTCAGTGCCGCGCGTATTCTGTTTGACCGCTTCCGCATACGCCTGTTTAATAATCTTAACCGGAAAGGCCTGCGGCGTTTGAATCGCCCAGAGTCTGCTCCGCTCCAGCGTATGGACCACGACGCTTTTGGCGTTCACTTCTTTGACGGTGTCCTTAAGTGGCACGCCGACGGCAACGCATTCGCCTTTTCTCGCACATTCGACCGCCTCCTTGATCATCTCGTGTGTAACAAAAGGCCGCACTCCGTCATGCACCAGCACAACTGCCGTGTCCTTCTCCAGTTTGTGAAGTCCGTTTGCCACCGAATCCTGCCGCTCCTTGCCGCCCACGACAAGGGTCCTGACTTTGGTAATATGAAATCCCTCGATGATGTCCCTGAGGCAGCCTTCCATGTCTTCCTGGGAGAGAATGGGAATGATCTCGTCGATCTCCGATGCCCGTTGAAATGCCAGAAGGGTATGCGCCAGCATGGGCATATCACCGAGCGGAAGAAACTGCTTTGCAACGGTTCTGCCCATCCGCTTTCCCACGCCTGCCGCTGGTATGAGTGCCGTCACTTTCGACATTATGCGTCTCTAAGGAGAATCTCCAAAACTCTAATAACAAATCTTAAACAATATGACTGCTCGGATCACGCGCGCTTCCGCGCTTTGCCGCAGCAAATCATTTCTTATAGCTCTTCACCACGATCTTAAAGCGTTTTGACATCGGCGCCTCCATGTCTATAGCGACGCGGAGCTGGAACTGGTCTTCTCGGTCCTTGGTCACGAGATCAAAAGGGAGAACGATCTGTCCTCCCTCGACGGCCGCCTTTCCCAGATTGACCTTCATGCCGGCGTCCACGGCCTTTTCCAACGCCGCCATTTCCGGCTTAGCCTCGGCCATGGGCGCACCGGGCATCGAGGGTTCGGCAGGGGGAATGTCCTTCATGATATCAGATGGCAGCTCCGGCCTCTTTTCGGCGTTGCCGACAATATCCGTAACGGTGAAGTTATGCCGCTCAGGGTATTTTTGCATGTCTTGAAGCACCAGCTTCGAAATGGCAGTAAAGGTTTTCAGTACCCCATCACCAGTTTTCGCGACCGCCTCATAGGAGGGCACCATGCGCGGATTCAGTACTGCGTTCAACTCTTCGACGGGAAGGATATCCGGCAGGTCTCGTTTGTTATGCTGGATGACCATGGGGAATTCCGCCAGGTTGACACCCTGTTCTGCAAAATTGTCACGCAGATTAGTAAGACTTTCGAGATTTGCATCCACCATGGCGCGCTGGGAGTCAGCCACGAAAATCACGCCGTCGGCGCCCTTCAGCACAAGCTTGCGAGTGGCGTTGTAGAACACCTGCCCCGGCACCGTGTAGAGGTGGAACCGCACCTTGTAATTCTTGATCGTCCCGAGTTCTACCGGCAAAAAATCGAAGAACAACGTCCGGTCCGTCTCCGTGGCCAAAGAGATGAGTTTGCCGCGCTGCGTCGGGGCAATGCGGTGGTAAATCAGGTGAATGTTCGTCGTCTTACCGCAGAGACCGGGGCCGTAATACACAATTTTTGCGTTGATTTCGCGCGTGGTGTGATTCACTAATGCCATAATGTTATCATAATTACATAAAAAGAATGGGATGTCAATACTGCGAAATTGATAGTCATGGGTGCGCGGAAAGTGTGTTTAACGCAGTTACGTGCAGTCGTTCGTTCGCACAGGCAAGCAGCGGTGAGGTCCGTTCAAGCCCCACGATGACGCGATCGAGGCTGAGACCGTCGAGATCGGTGATCACGCCGTCGGCCTCTTCGAGGATCAGCATCCCCGCCGCATAATCGAAAGCGCGGGACGCCGTTGCCGTCACCAGCACGCTGAGTGCGCCTGAAGCGACATAGGCGAGGTCGAGGGCCGTGGAGCCGAAGCACCGCGTGCGCCGTGCCTGAGCCAGCAGCGGCAGCAAGCGGGGGAGATCGGTCCTGGGTGACGGAGCTTCGTAAGCAACAACAATGATTCCCTCGGCTGCCGAGGTCCTGATCCGCGTACCGTTTTTGTACGCTCCTCGGGCGCGCACAGCCCAGAACTCATCTCCCATAGCAAGATTGATCACATAGCCCACGACGAGGTCGGAAAGCGTGTTGCCGTTCAGGAGCGCGATCGAAGAAGAGAAAAAGGGAATCCCCGTCTTTGCGTTGTTGCTCCCGTCGATAGGGTCGACCAGCACGATCTTATTCCCGTCACCGAACCTCCTGATCCCGAGTTCTTCGGAGATCAGGGTGAAGCTCTCACCTTCCTGGCGGGCCTTTTCGAGCGCCAAAATGACGATGTCTTCGGCCCACTTGTCCACGGGAAAGGTTTTGTCCCCGCCCGCCCCTTTGCCGAGCGGAATTTTTCCGCCCTCCCTGCTCAGGATCTCGGACAGTCCTTCGCGCATCTTTTTCCCGATTTCTTTGAATAGATCCAGCCACTGTTCATTCGTCATCATGACTCCTTGCCTGCCCGGACCCCGGTCCCTTGAAAGTAGCGCACGATCTCCGTTGCCGCCTTCTGCGACATCCCCTGGACAGCCACAATCTCTTCGGCCGTTGCCTGTTTGATCTTTTCAACACTGCCAAAGTGCCGAAGCAGCGCTTTCTTTCTTACTTCGCCGATGCCGGTGATATCATCCAGTTCCGAATGCACAGCGCGCTTCTCGCGCAGCTTCCGGTGATAGGTGATGGCGAACCGGTGCGCCTCGTCGCGCACGCGGGCAACCAGGTGCGTGGTTGCGCTTAAAGGGTCCAGGATGATTGGTTCGTCCACACCGGGAAGGAACACCCGTTCAAACTCGCGCTCACTTCCCTCCTCACCGCTTCGAGCCTTGGCAAGGCCGATTACGTCAGGACCGTGAACGTCCAATTCCCGGAGCACGTCCAGGGCCGCGTTGAGCTGGCCTTTCCCTCCGTCGATCAGGATCAGGTCGGGAAACAAGCCTTCTTCCTTTGCTTTGGTATACCTTCTCCGGATCACTTCCGCCATGCTCGCGAAATCGTCCGGCCCGACGACAGTACGAATCTTGTATTTTTTATAGTTCCTTTTGTCCGGCGTATTATTCTCAAAAGACACCATGCTCGCCACGGACTCGGTGCCCTGAATGTTCGAAATATCGAAGGCCTCGATCCTTCGCGGAAGATTGGCAAGTCCCAACTCCTCCTGGAGCCGCACAAGGATCTTCTCTTTGCTCCTGCGAGACAGGAGATGCTCGCGAAGCGATTGGGCCGCGTTGTCCGAAGCCATCTGGACCAGTTCCCGCTTTCTCCCCCGCTGCGGAAACTGGACATCGACCTTCGCTCCGCGTTTCTCCGTGAGCCAGGATTCAAACAGCGCGCGGTCCGTAACTTCGAGAGGCAGCAGAACCTCGGCAGGCACAATCATATCCTTTGCATAGAACTGGTTCAAAAAGTCCGTGATCAGCTCCTCGTTCGACATGCCGCGAACATCGTCGATATAAAAATCCTTTCGGCCGAGCAAAATGCCGTTCCGGACAAAAAGTGCCTGAATGTCCGTGCAGCCTCCATCCGAAGCAAAGCCGATCACGTCCTGGTTTTCAAACCCCGGCGAGATTACCTTCTGCTTCTCGAACGCCCCTTCTATCTTTGCAATGCGGTCCCGCAGCTCTGCGGCCCGCTCGTACTCCATCCTCTCCGACGCTTCCTCCATGTGCTGTTTCAGCATGTTGAGCAGGTCCCGGTTCTTGCCTTCCAGGAACAGCCTCACCTGGGAAACCACCTCATGATAGGCATGGGTATCCACTTCCCCGGTGCACGGCCCGATGCAGCGTCCGATCTGAAACTGGATACAGGGCCTTGCCGGCTTGTCAGCTTTGAATTCCATTTTGCAGGGAGCGATTGGAAAGGTCCGGCGTATGAGCGCCAGGGACTCCCACATGCCGCCTGCGGGAATGTAGGGGCCGTAGTAGAGCGCGCCGTCCTTTTTCAAACGCCGGACAACCTCCAGACGGGGGAACGCTGCTTTAACATCAAAACGGAGGTAGGGATAGTTCTTGTCGTCACGCAAAACTATATTATATTTAGGACGGTGCTTCTTGATGAGGTTCGCCTCCAGAACAAGCGCCTCAAGCTCGGTGTGGGTCACAATGGTTTCGAGGTCCGCGATCGATCGGACCAGCATCTCGGTCTTCTCACCCTTGACGCCCTTCTGAAAATAGGAGCGCACCCGGTTCCAGAGGGACACGGCTTTGCCGATGTAGATAATGTGCCCCTTGGCGTCCTTCATGATATAAACTCCCGGCGAATCCGGGAGGTTCTGGAGTTTTTCTTCGAGGGTCATGCGTCCCGTTTCTTACAAGGCCTGTCAAAGCATCGGGCAAAGGTTCCCGTATGAGAAATAGTCCCCATTCTTAATTCCTAATTCTTAATTCCTAATTCCCAATTCCTAATTTTTTATTTGATCTACTCCACCTTCACGCCCACAGCCATCTCCTGCTGCCGGAGCGACCTGATCTTGTCCCTTAGCTCCGCTGCGGTCTCGAAATCCAGTTCCTTGGCCGCTGCACGCATCTGTTTTTCGAGCGAGGAAATGAGCTGCGGGATGTTCACGGTCGGTACGTATTCCCCTGCATCTTCAGCGGCTATCGGCACGGTAAAGTAATCCTGCTCGTATACGGTGCGCAGTGTCGCCTGGATGT
Source organism: Nitrospirota bacterium (assembly GCA_021783455.1). Taxonomy (GTDB): domain Bacteria; phylum Nitrospirota; class UBA9217; order UBA9217; family UBA9217; genus JAJYKN01. The sequence goes on from JAJXTW010000001.1 coordinate 40,024, forward strand.
TCTTCTTAATGGACACGGGCGTGATATTGTGCTTCTTATTATAATCCTCCTGCACGGTACGACGCCTGTTCGTCTCACTGATCGCGTTCCGCATGGAATCGGTGATCTTCTCTGCATAGAGAATGACCTCGCCGTTCACGTTCCGCGCAGCGCGGCCCATGGTCTGAATGAGCGACCTTGTGGAGCGGAGGAACCCTTCCTTGTCCGCGTCAAGGATCGCGACGAGCGAGACCTCGGGAATGTCGAGGCCTTCACGCAGAAGGTTGATGCCCACGAGCACGTCGTACTTGCCCATGCGCAGGTCGCGGATGATGTCCACCCGTTCGAGGGTATCGATATCCGAGTGAAGGTAGGCCACCTTCACGTTCAATTCCTTATAGTGCTCGGTCAAATCCTCGGCCATGCGCTTCGTGAGCGTGGTCACGAGCACGCGCTCGCGCGACTCGGCCCGCTTTCGGATCTCGTTCAGCAGATCGTCCACCTGGCCTTTGACCGGCCTGATCGCGATCTGCGGGTCCGTGAGGCCCGTGGGCCGGATGACCTGCTCGATGATCCTATTGCCCGATTTTTCAGTCTCATAGTCAGCCGGCGTTGCGGACACGTACACCGTCTGGTTCACCCGCTCCACGAATTCCTGGAAATTGAGCGGCCGGTTGTCGAGCGCCGAGGGCAAACGAAAACCGAACTCTACAAGCGTGGTTTTGCGTGCGCGGTCGCCGTTGTACATCCCGCCGATCTGCGGGATCGTGGCATGGGACTCGTCGACGACGAGCAGAAAATCCTTGGGGAAATAATCGAGCAAGGTCGGCGGCGGCTCGCCCGGGGCTCTTCCCGAAAGATGGCGCGAATAGTTCTCGATGCCGTGGCAGTACCCCATTTCCTGGATCATTTCGAGGTCAAACATAGTCCGCTGCTCGATCCGCTGCGCCTCGATAAGCTTGTTCATCTTCCGGAACTGCTGGATGCGCTCTCGAAGCTCTTCATGGATGCCGTCCATGGCCGACTTCATGCGCGACTCCGGGATCACGTAATGGCTGCCCGGATAAATGGCCACCTTGTCCAGCTTCTTCAGCGGCGTGCCGAGCAGCGGGTCAAACTCCGAGATGGCATCAATCTCGTCGCCGAAGAGCTCCACGCGGAGCGCCGTGTTCTCGTAGGAAGCAGGGAAGATCTCGATCACGTCGCCGCGCACCCGGAAGGTCCCGCGCTGAAAATCAAAATCATTGCGCGTATACTGGATATCCACGAGCTTCCGAAGGATGTCGTTCCGTTCGATATGCTGTCCTTTTTCGAGAAAAAGCAGCATGCCGTGGTACGCTTCCGGCGAGCCAAGGCCGTAGATGCATGAGACCGAGGACACGACGATCACGTCATTCCGCTCGAAGAGCGAATTCGTTGCCGAGTGGCGCATGCGGTCGATCTGTTCGTTGATGGACGAATCTTTTTCAATATAGGTGTCCGTCGTCGGAAGATAGGCCTCGGGCTGGTAGTAGTCGTAGTACGAGACAAAGTATTCCACCGCATTTTCGGGAAAGAGTTCCTTAAACTCGTTATACAGCTGGGCCGCAAGCGTCTTATTGTGCGCGATCACGAGCGTGGGTTTCTGGACCTTTTCCACGACGTTCGCGATGGTAAAGGTCTTACCCGATCCGGTGACGCCCAGAAGCACCTGATGCTTGAGACCTTTAGTCACGCCCTCTGCCAGTTTTTCGATGGCCTGGGGCTGATCTCCTGTCGGCTTAAAGTCGGATAGGATCTTGAATTTCGTCATATTCAAATATTACTCTATCGTGAAGGGTAGTGTCAATGAAGGTGTTGCTGCTCTATTGGTACCAGGAAACTGTCCGTTCCGGGTGAGGCCGCCCAAAAGCTGTTGCGTTTTTATCCAAGACAGTGTATCGTGGGAAACAGACCAAGAGGTAAGATCGTGCTTCTTCGCATGGGAGAAAGAACCACTTGCTCATTTGCCAAACATCACGGAGGAAGGAACATGAAAAAAAAGATTATCGCTACCCTGACAGTTGTTGCCATGAGCGCGGCGCCGGCAGCGACCTTCGGCGGGGCGGAGCATTCCCGGTGCACAGACGGGGACGCAACCTGCAAAGACTTCGAACAGTTTATTGACGCGCAGCAGCCGGAAAAGATCATAGGACAGTATGATCCTGCCGCAAAATATTCCGATATGTCTTTACGTTATATCGGCGACGCTTACCTGCAGCTGGCATCCAGAGACAATGTCACTCCCGAGCAGGAGGAGGGCTACTACCGAAAGGCCCTTGAGGTAAAACACTACGTCGCTTACATGGGGCTTTATTTTTTCTACGCTCAAAAAGACGAGGACAAAGCACTGGGGTTCCTCCGGGAGTATGTGAAGACCAAGCCTGCGGACACGGTCCCCTATGTTATCCTCGGCGAATCAGAACTGGACAAGAAACATTATGATCTCGCCGACGCCTACTTGCGAGACGGCAAAAAAGTGGCGCATGCCCATTCCCCCCGCGTCGACTGGCTGCTGTTCCAGGCAAATTATCTGCTGAAAAATTATCGGTTTGCACGGGACATGTTCGAGAGCGCTGTCACGAACGGCAATTTTGAAAATGAGATCAAGGCGATTCTGGCCGATCATCGCTTTGACGGGATCGATAAGTTGCCGGAATTCAAACGCTATCAGGGCATGTTCAACAAGGAAATAACAGGGAGATAAACGGTCAGGCGCTCGGGTTCGACTTCAAGAGAAAATCAAGAAACGTCCTGCAGAGCGGCGAGCGGCTCTTGCCCTTGCGCAGGATGATCGAGAAGCTTCGTTCGATCGGCACGCCCTTGACCCGCACCGCGGCCAGCCGGCCGGCGCGCACATCATCGTGGATTGCGCGGCTCGACAGGATCGAAATGCCGAGCCCGCCTTTCACCGACTGGCGCACGGCATCGCTGCTGCCCATCACCGCAACAATCTTCAGGTCTGCGATTGAAACGCCTTCCTTGCCGAGCCGCTCTTCCATGATGCGTCGTGTTCCCGATCCTTTTTCGCGGAGAATGAACGGTTCTCCTTTCAAAGCAGCGAGTGCCACGGTCCTTTTCCCGGCCCATGCGTGCGTCGCAGGCACAGCGATAACGAGTTCATCCCGCAGGAACGGATAAGTCTCCAACTGCGGTTCAACCAGACAAGCGCCGACAACGCCGATATGCAGATCGCCGCTCAAAATCGCCTCAGTCATCTTCGCCGTATCGTCGATAACAAGCTGGACCGCAACCGAAGGATGTGTTTTCTTGAATGCGCCGATAAAGGACGGGAGAATGTACGCGCCCGGAATAGTGCTCCCGCCGATCTTCAGAATGCCGCTTATCTGGCCCGACAAGGCCGCGATTTCCTGCTGCGCATGGTCGCGCAGGACGAGGAGCTTCTGGCCGTACCGGAAAAGCACTTCACCCGCGTCCGTGGGCATCGCCCGCCTGCCGAGACGGTCGACCAGCTTCACACCGAGTTCCGATTCAAGGTTTTTAATATGGCCGCTAACGGTAGGCTGGGTGAGATAGAGTGTCTCCGCTGTCTTGGAGAAACTGCGGAGCGTGACAAGGGTGCAGAATATTTCGATCTGATGGAGGTCCATGAGGAATTCTGCCACAGAGACTCGAAGACACAGAGTGAATCATGAACGATAGTGCAAGGGAAATAATTGAAGAATATGCTTTAACGCTATCTAACTTTCCTATTTTTTTCGTCCATGTTGGCCTCTCTCGTCTTTCTCTACGCCTCCGTGTCCCTGCGGCTAATCTTTCTTTTCGTAGTCCCTGAGGAACTGCGTCAGAAGCCGCATGCCGATGCCCGTCGCGCCTTTCGGCGTGTACGGCCGGTCCTTCTCGGTCCAGGCAGTTGCCGCGATGTCGAGGTGCACCCAGGGGTACTTCTGCACGAACTTGGAAAGAAGCGCCGCAGCCGTGATCAAGCCGCCGTCCCTGCCGCCGGCATTCTTCATGTCCGCGATGTCGCTCTTGATCAGCTCGTAATACCCTTCCCAGAGCGGCATCTCCCAGACGCGCTCGCCGGTCTTTTCGCCTGCCTCGCGGATTTTCTGCTTGAGTTTCTCATCCGTGCCGAGCATGCCCGTGGCCTCCTGGCCCAGGGCGACCCTGCAGGCCCCGGTGAGCGTTGCGATGTCCACGATCACCGTCGGCTTGTAGCGGCACGCATAAGCAAGGGCGTCGGAAAGAATGAGCCTGCCTTCCGCGTCGGTATTGATGATCTCGATGGTCTGGCCGGACATGGTGCGGAGCACGTCGCCGGGCTTGTAAGCGCTGCCGCCCGGCATATTCTCCGTAGCCGGGAGCAGGCCCACGATGTTGAGCGGGAGTTTCAGCGCAGCCGCCGTGCGGATGGCCCCGAGCACCGCCGCCCCGCCGGACATGTCGTCCTTCATCTTGTCCATGTTCTCCGATGGCTTGATCGATATGCCGCCCGAATCGAAGGTGATTGTCTTGCCTACCAGCGCGATAAGGGGCTTCTTTCCGCCCTTCCGGTATTCCATGATAATGAACTTCGGCGGCTGCGCGCTGCCTGAAGCGACCCCGAGCAGAGCGCCCATCCCGAGCTTCTGCATCTGTGTGCGCTCCAGCACCTGCACGGTGAACCCGAACTGACGTCCGAGCTCCCGCGCCTTTGAAGCGATGACCGCAGGCGTCATGTCCGCGGGTGGAGAACTCACCATGTCGCGTACCATTGCAGTGGAATCGGCAATCACGACTCCGCTCCTGGCGCCCGCCTGAAGGATCTTGACCGCACCTGCCGTACCGGTCAGAAGCGTGATTGTCGTGACATCCCTGTTCCGGTCGTTCTCTTCATTGGTCTTGTATTTTAGAAAACGGTAGAGCCCGAGCATGCTTCCTTCAACCAGGGCCTGGGACGCTTCTTCCAGGTCCCTGCCGAAACCTTCAACGAGCACCGTAACGTCCCGGGCTCCGGCTGTTCGGAGCGAAGGGGCCGCCTTGCCCGCGGCCTGCCGCAGGCGGTTCATGGTAAACTCGCTCCGCTTGCCCAGCCCGGCCAGGACCAGCCGTTCTGCCGCGATCCTGCCTTCGGGATACAAAAGGTGGACTGCGCCGGGTTTGGGCTTGAAATCGCCGCGCTTTATGAGTCCCGATACGGTCCCGCCGAGTGCCTTGTCTATCCTCGCAACAGCATTGTCGAGTTTCTCGTTCTCGAAAAGAAGGATGATTGCCCCGCCGGTTTTGTGTGTTTCCAGTTTGCCTGCAATGACCTTGAGCTTCATGGACCCTGCCTCAATTCTTCAATGTTCGTAACTGTTCGGTTCAAACTACGGGAAGCCGAATCTTGCAAAAATCCTGATCAGCTGTCAATGCTCAATGAACTCGCCTAGTCTTTTCTCAGCACGATCGGTTCCAGGCCCTCGAACGTCAGCTTCTTCGCCACCTGTTCCGCCAG
>JAJXTW010000075.1 GCA_021783455.1 Nitrospirota bacterium
CAGGAGAAGAAGATGTTTTTCGGCATTCCTCTCAGCCAGAATAAGGAAGAACTCGTCCCGCACACGCTCAGGAGAGGGCTTGATAATAAGCTGCGAGCGTTGACGGATCTGATCCGCAGTCTGCGTTTCGATCGAAAATCCGAGGGTTGCCGCGAATCGAACGGCACGCAGAAGCCTGAGCGGGTCTTCGTCGAGAACTTCCGGTTTCACGACACGGACCAGCCTTTTCTCGGCATCCTCGCGGCCGTGAAAAAGATCGATTAAGCCTCCGAGATTTCTTTCTGCAATAAACTCCCGCAGACCGCACGCCATGGCATTGATCGTGAAATCACGGCGACCCAGGTCCGCAGGCAGATCGGGGCCTTCGAAGTTCGTAAAATCGAACTGAAAAACATCGCCGTTTGCCTGCTTTATCACGCGGGCAATTTTGCGCACCTCATCAAGAAAGAAAAAGCTTCCCCTGATCCTGTCGGCGAATGTACGGGCGATCGTGTCGGCATCTTGCGGCAAAAGGAGGTCGATGTCGCGGATATTTTGATGACCGAGCAGCAGATCGCGCACGGAACCGCCGACGAGGTAAATGGTTTGCGGAGTCAGCGTAAGCAGTTGCGAAAGGTATTTAACTGCGGAGGAATTCATGGCTGGTTCTCATTATACCTGATTTCTGCAATTCCTTCGACATCGAATATGCCCGGACCGGACAAGCCGGGACCGACACGGTGAAACCGCGAAGGTGCTGCAGTCTAAAAATAAAGCGGCCATTGAGGACATCGCGGAAGGAGAGCGAAAGATTCTGAAGGGTTAAGGGAATGCTGATTTCCGGTTGATTTCGGCGCTTGCGCGTTTACAGACCAAAAAACTATACCTCGACCTGGTGAATAGGTCAATGCCGGGACCGTCGGACAAGGAATACCTGAGACTGGATGGACAGAAATAATGCGTTGATGCTATTTAATTCTGTATATAATCGTGATAACCTCAGCGCCCTCGGAAGCATCCGGGGTAGATTTCTTTTTAATATATTCCATCGCGTGGAGTTGGCTTTCATGGGGCCTGTTCGTTAAATAAAATCCCGCTGCAAGTAGTTCGGCTTCTTTCTCGATGATTTGATTCACGTCAGTATAGGTGTGTTCACGCAATCTCATGACAAGTCCTCCGGTGTCCCTTTTTTTGAAGTATAAAAGAATTTGAGACAAAATAAAGAAAATTTGATGCGTATTTTAAGGGTAGATAAAATAATTGCAAAATATTGCATGAGTCTTTGCGAGACCGCACCCAGCGCTTACGTGTGCCGGGTGCGTAGCAAAGCAATCTCGCAGTTCATAGCGACTTGATACATGAGGTTGTCGCGCCGTCATTCCTCTGCTGTCTTTTCTTTTGCACTATCGCCGGTGATCTCTTTGATCCTCGCCAGCCGTTTCCGCCGTTCTTCCCGGGAAACATACCAGTCCTGGATGAGCGTCTCGATCAACCCAATCAGGAGTTCCGCCTCTCCGGGGTCGGTATCAAGAATTTCGGCGCCGATATTCTCCATCCTCGTGCCGATGGTCCCGCTCTTTCTGATCGACTCGATAGCTTCCCAGGTGAGGGGGTCCACCGTGCCCTTGATTTGCCGGAATTCGTCGCTGAGGCTTCCCGGTTGCACTTCCCAAAAATCCCGCAGCATTTCCGAAAGACACCGTCTGGCCAAGGCCGCCGCAACCTTTTGACTGAACTCAATTGCGAAGCAGGCTTCCTGGTAGTTTTCAAGGACAGCAAGAGGAAGCTTTACCGGAAAGGTGCGCGCGCGCGAAGGAGGAATGAGTCCCCACGTCTTGAGTAGCTTTCCCGTATACGAGCGGTTTCCGGAGGTTTCGAGACCGTGGAGGGAGACGCTGAGAGAGAACTTTCGGCATTGAGGATCGGGGCAGACGACGAACTTTATTACAAGCCGGCGCGGACCATCGGCGTTATCGATGGTAAGGTCTGCAAAGGATATCTGCCGGCCCTCGTCAATGACGGTTTGGTCCCTGTTGCAGAAAGGGCAGTGCCAGAGATATTCGCTCATGTTTGCCTCCTCAGGTCGCTGCCGACGCTAGGCGAGCAGTTCCTGTAACTGTTGCTCGTCCCATTCCTTCGTGATCGCCACTTCGCCGATCTTCTTCGGCAGCACGAACTTCACCTTGCCGCCTTCCGCCTTTTTGTCGATCTGCATCGTGGCCATGAGTTCCGCAGAAGACGGCTTGCGACTGAGGGCGGAAAGGTCCGTCGGCAGTCCGTAGGACCGGATAAGTGTCTCGACCCGATCGGGCACCGATTGATCGCACAAGCCCGTCTTATGGGCAAGACGCGAGGCGTAGACCATGCCGATGGCAACTGCATAGCCGTGGCGCATGGTGTAGTTTTCCGCGGTCTCGATCGCATGGCCCACGGTATGGCCGAAGTTCAGGATGGCGCGAAGCCCTCCCTCGCGTTCATCGGCGCTCACCACGTCCGCCTTGATCTCGCAGGAGCGGCTGATGATGTAGCCCAGCGCATCGGGATCGAGGGAGAGGATTTTCCCCCGGTTCGTGTCGAGGTACTCGAAGAACGAGCTGTCCCGGATCACGCCGTACTTGATCACCTCTGCCATGCCGGAGAGCAGCTCCTCTTTCGGAAGAGTCCTGAGCACGTCCAGGTCCATCAGGACTTTCTTCGGTTGATAGAACGCGCCGATCATGTTTTTGCCCATGGGATGGTTCACACCGGTCTTGCCGCCCACGCTGCTGTCCACCATGGCAAGGAGCGTTGTAGGGACCTGAATGAACGGAACTCCGCGCATGAACGTTGCCGCGGCAAAACCGGCAAGGTCGCCGATCACGCCCCCGCCCAAGGCCACGAGCGCCGATTTCCGGTCGAAGCTGTTGATGAGGAGCGCCGTATAGATGGAGTTAGCCCAGTCAAGGTTCTTGTACTGCTCGCCGTCGGGAATCTCGACGGACATGACGATGAAGCCCGCTTGCTTGAGACCGTCCACGAGCCGCTGGCCGTAAAGCTTCCTGACCGCGGGGTTCGTGATCAGTGCCATTTTTTTGCCGAGGCCGAGCTCAAGAAGACGCTCACCGGCCCGGTCCAGGCTTGAGCCGATCTCGATGTCGTAGCTCCTGTCGCCGAGACGCACCTTAACAATATGCATGCTTGATTCTCTCTTTGATCGCGCTGATGACGTCATCGACGGACTTCCCGGAAGTGTCGATGGTCACGTCCGCCTGGGCGTAGAATTGCGCACGGCTGTCGAGCAGCTCCCGTATTTTCGCCAGCGGGTCCGCTGTTTGGAGCAGGGGACGGTGGGTCTCCTGTTTGATGCGCTCGTAGATGACCTCGGGCCGGGCAGTCAGGCAGACCACGAGGCCGGCCTTCCTGAACGCGTCCCGGTTCCTGTCCCAGATCACGGCGCCGCCGCCGGCGGAGACCACCTGGCTTTCGCGCTGCGAAACTTCCCGGATGATCTTTGCTTCGATCTCGCGGAAATACGGTTCGCCGAACTTGGCGAAAATGGAGGTAATGGCCAAATTCTGATCTGCCTCGATAAGCTCGTCCGTGTCTACGAAAGTATAACCCAGGTCTTTCGCAAGCCGCGTGCCTACGCAGGTCTTGCCGACGCCCATGAAGCCCGTGAGTATGATGTTCTTGAACATGGCTATTCGCTCATAGTTCTTAGCTGATAGTTCTTTGCTATGAGCCATCAGCCATGAGCCGTCCTCTCGCTACTTTTCCGGAATCTCTTCCGTCCCGATCCGCATTTTCAGATGCCGGTCATACTGCGAGAAATTCCTCTTCATCTCGTCGAGGCTGTCGCCGCCGAACTTCTCCACCAGAGCCTGCGCCAGATCAATGGCCACGGCAGCCTCTGCCACCACCCCTGCCGCGGGCACGGCGCAGACATCGGAACGCTCCACGCTCGCCCTGAAGGGTTTCTTGCTTGCCAGGTCCACGGAGCGAAGCGGCTTCATGAGCGTCGGGATGGGCTTCATGGCGGCGCGGAGAACAATGGGCTCACCGTTGCTGATCCCGCCTTCGATGCCGCCCGCCATATTAGTCTTGCGGTAGAACCCTTCTTTGCGGCTCCAGAAAATTTCATCATGCACCTGTGAACCGGGCCTGTTCGCCACACCGAATCCGGCTCCGACCTCAACTCCCTTGATCGCCTGGACGCTCATGAGCGCGCCGGCGAGCCTGGCGTCGAGCTTGCGGTCCCAGTGCGCGTGGCTGCCGAGCCCGACGGGAACTCCGCCCACGATGACCTCGAAGACGCCGCCGAGCGTATCACCGGCAAGCTTCGCCTCATCGATCTTCCGCATCATCCGCTTTTCCGCATCCAGGTCCGAGCAGCGCAGTTCCGACGCCTCTGCGCGTTTTCTCAGCTCACGCAGCGACATCTTCGGCGCCTTGGCGAAAACTCCGCCGATGGACAAGACGTGGCTCATGACCTCGATGCCGAATTCTTCGAGCAGCCGTTTTGCTACCGAACCCACGGCCACCCGCATGGCGGTTTCCCGGGCGCTCGAACGCTCAAGGATATTGCGGATATCGTTCATGCCGTACTTGAGGGCGCCCGCAAGGTCGGCGTGTCCCGGACGGGGGCGCGTTACGGGTTCGGCGGAATTCATGAACATGGGGTCCGCCGACATTTTGTCACGCCAGTTTTCCCAGTCCTTGTTGCGGATCATGAGCCCGATCGGGCTGCCGAGCGTCCTGCCCCAGCGAACGCCGGCATAGATCTTCACCTGGTCTTTTTCGATCTTCATCCGGTTGCCGCGGCCATACCCTATCTGCCTTCTGGCAAGATCTCGGTCAATGTCGGTCACGCGGATCAAAAGACCGGCAGGCATGCCTTCGATGATCCCCATCAGCATTTCGCCGTGAGATTCGCCGGCAGTCAAAAATCGCAGCATCTATACCCTCCAGTCAAGCAGATAATCCGGAAACAACGCTTAGCCGTGAATGAAACAAGGTCTCAAAGAGAAAAACACCTGTAAAATCGCGCTCATCATAGCAAATTTGCCATAGAAGTGCAACGAAAAGTATGGTATAAATAAGGGTATTTTAAGGGTATGCGACGTTTTCGCTCCGGAATGCGACTGTTGAACTAAAGCGTTCACAGGACTTAAATCCATATTTTTCAATATCCTACATGAATCAACAGCACGTGACCGCTGCTTTTTAGACTACTACGTTCCAGTAAAGGATCCAGCACGTGATACTTCAAAAAGGAAACAGATGATCGCCCTTCTCTGCTCCGTCCAGGCTGAAGCAGAACAACTCCTTGCCGCTACAGCAGTGACCCGGTCCCTGACAAGCGGGTCCAAATCGCTCATTGAGGGAACGCTCGCGGGACGCAGGATCATGCTCTGCGTCGGAGGGATGGGCAAGGTCAATGCCGCTCATACGGCAACGCTGCTCGCCGGGTATAATCCTGCGGCAATGATCATCTTCGGAATCGGCGGCGCGTATCCCTCTTCAGGCGCGAAGATCGGCGATGTGGCGCTGGCAAAGGAGGAAATTACCGGCGACGAGGGAGTGTTGACCGCGGACGGCTTCAAAGATACGGAATATATGGGCATCCCTTTGCTCAAGAACTCAACATCGGTGATATACACGACCTACCCGGCGCAGGATTCATTGGTAAAAAAATGCTCGCAGTCGCTTACCCTGCATCAGAAATCCGGGAGAGCTTCGGTTCATATCGGCACGTTCGTCACGCTGTCAACCTGCACAGGGACCACAGTGCGGGCACGGGAACTGGAGGAGCGTTATCACGGCCTGTGCGAAAACATGGAAGGCGCCGCCGTATCGCAGGTGGCTGGTCTGCACAATATTCCCTGGATCGAAGTGCGGGGAATTTCCAATATCGTGGAAGACCGTAATCTCAAGAAGTGGGACATCCCCGGTGCGGCGCAGGCAGCGCAGCAGGCGGTGTTGCGCATATTGGAGGGCTGGAAGCAATGACGCAGACGCTTACGATCGGCTATTCTCCCTGCCCGAATGATACGTTCATCTTTTATGCGCTTATTCACGGAAAAGTGAAAATCCCCGGCCTCACCTTCCGCGAACAGCTGGAAGACGTCGAAACGCTGAACCGCATGGCGCTCGACGGGAAACTCGACTTCACCAAAATATCCTATCATGCCTTGGGCCATCTCCGAAAGCAGTACGCCCTGCTGCGTTCCGGGAGCGCACTGGGGCGGGGATGCGGGCCGCTCATCGTCGCACGTCAGGGCACGGCTCTTGCTGATCTGGACAAAGGCATGATCGCCATTCCGGGAACGCTCACCACCGCTTATCTGCTGCTTCGGCTGTTCGATCCTGCGCTTACCAACGTGTCCGTGATGACCTTCGACCGCATTATGGACGCGGTATCGAAAGGCGAGGCCCTTGCAGGCCTCATTATTCACGAAAGCCGTTTCACCTATCCGCTCTACAATCTCGTAAAACTGCTTGACCTGGGGGAATGGTGGGAAAACTATTCCGGCCTTCCGATCCCGCTCGGCGGAATTCTCGGCAAACGGTCCCTCGGCCGGGACCTCCTGCTCCGGGTGGAAGCGGGCATTCGGGCAAGCCTTCAGTACGCCAATGCGAACCCGGAAGAAGTTCTGCACTACTGCAGGCGCCACAGTCAGGAAATGGACGATCAGGTCATGAAAAGCCACATCGACCTTTACGTAAATGATTTTTCGCTGGACCTCGGCCAGGGAGGGCTGAACGCCGTTCGCAGGCTCTTTGCCGATGCCGAGGCGCGCGGGATTATTCCCCCTTTCGACTTATCGCTTTTGGCAGAGGAATGACACAATCATTGATCGGGCATCACGCAAATCTGTCATAATATATTCACTTTACGAAGTCCGGAAGAGACTATCGCCCGGACCGTGCCAGGATCCGATCCTCTTGAGCGCGGGATAGTTCTCCGAACCCGGTGGCATTGCGCTCAGCTGACTGAAGAAGATTCGAGAATTGTTCGAGGACGGGCGTCCCATGGTCATTGTTAAACTTTTTGCCATACTGAAAGACAAAGCAGGCCGGAGCGAATTGTCGCTTGCTTTTGGCGGCGGTACAGTCGCGGGCTTGCTGAAGCAGGTGGCCGTTGAATACCCTGCGCTCGCGGAAAGTCTTTCCTGCGGCGGCTTTATGGTCTCAATGAACCAGGAATTCGTAAAAATGGACGCACCCGTGAAGGACGGCGATGAGGTGGCGCTCATGCCGCCATTCTCGGGCGGAAACGGCAACACGGGGCACATTCGCATTCAAAAGGAACCCTTCTCATTCGAGCGGGAAGTCGAGCGGTTGAAACAATCATCGAGTTCCATCGGCGCAGTCGTTTCTTTTCTCGGCACAACGAGAGACATGTCGATGGAGAAACAGGTGGCAAAACTCGAGTTTGAACATTACCCGGGGATGGCTGAAAAAAAGCTTTCCGAGATCAGGGAGCGGGCAATCAAGGAGTATGGGGTGATCGACGTAACCATCATCCACCGGATCGGCACCCTCCCGGTGGGAGAGAATATCGTTTTGATCATCGTCGCCTCGGGACACCGCGACGAGGCATTCAAAGCATGCCGCTTCTGCATTGATGAGTTAAAGCGGATCACGCCCATCTGGAAAAAGGAAACGACGCCGGACGGCGTCGTTTGGGTGGAGGAACATCCGTGAACTTCAGAAGTCAGACTGAAGCGACTTCGTTACGTCCGGTCTCAAACGTTTTTAGGCTGGGCTCTTGTTTTCTTACTTCTTACCTCTTACCTCTTACTTCTCCTTCTTACTTCTGAAGTTATTGCTTTGCCGCTTTTTTCCCATTTTTCAGGAACACCACGCAGGTCGTGCAGTCGTTCTCCATACGGCACTTCGTGGTCTCCCAGCAGGGTTTGCCTTTGTCCGTGAATGCCGTACACACGACCCGCCGCTCATCAGGACAATCCTTGATCTCCCAGCAGGGCGCATAATCGAGGAGCTTCTTGATTCCCTCGATGCTGATCTTTTTGGAGTGGATCAGTTCGCGGATACAGCGCAGCCACTTGATGTCGTTTTCGGTATAGAGCCTGTTCCTGCGCTCCCGCGTTGGAAGGATCAGGCCGTGTTTCTCATACAGCCGAAGGGTTTGTGCCGTTGTTCCCACAAGTTTCGCCGCAACTCCCATGGTGTACAGCGGCGCGTCCTTGTCTTTTAGTACGTCCAAACTTTCTGCTGGCATACGTTTTATTCTTCCCCCGATTTTACCGCGGTATTAGGATCGTCATCTTGTCCATAACGAGAAGCACGCCCATAACGACAAGGATGGCGCCGCTCGCTATTTTTATCACATGAAAGTGCTTTTTCAGCTTATTGAATGACGACAGGAACGCGCTGATGGCAAGGGCCGAAATGATGAATGGAATCCCGAGGCCGAGAGAGTAAAACGTCAGGAGCGCCATTCCTCGTCCCATGGTATCGGTGGACATGGCCAGGGCCAGTACCGATCCCAGGAAAGGGCCCGTGCAAGGGGTCCAGCCCGCGCCAAAAATCATGCCCACAACAAGGGTCCCGATATATCCCGCGGGTCGTGTTTTGAGCCGCAGTTTGGCCTCTTGCTGGAGAAAGGGAATGTTCACCACATCCATGACAAAAATACCCATGATGATGACGAGGACCCCGCCCACGATCCGGATGGCATCCAGATGCTCAGACAGAACGCTTCCTGCGAGGCTTGCCGTTGCCCCCAGCAGCACAAAAACAATCGTGAACCCCAGAACAAACGCGAGAGAATGAAACAGCGTTATGTTCATGTTCCTTCTGCGCGACTCGCGGCTCACGAGCTCATCATAACTTATGCCGGTTATGTAGGAGACATAGGAAGGAATCAGAGGAAGAATGCACGGAGAAGCAAAGGAAATCAGCCCCATAAAGAGCGAAAAGAACAGGACGGAGAACGTCAGTCCGTGTGAAATATCCATGCGCGCCGATGCCCCTCTCTGCCAGAATGTAGCATAATACCAAAGCTCATGAAAGGGAGTCAAGGAAAACTTTTACTATTTTCGACTTGACTTATTCTAAAATTACAATTATAAGTAGGCGTTGAGACATAGGTAAGCGAGCCTCCCCTGATAATGCCCTCTGATGCTTTTATGAAAAGCGAAAGGGGGCATTTTTTTATTGACAAAAAAACGTCATTTCATTATCCTTTTTATCCCATATCATATCGTTACTTTTTGAGGAGGATACAGTGTATATCGATCAGCCGTTACGGCACTTCATGGACAAGCTTGCAAGCAAATCTCCTGAACCGGGAGGTGGAAGCGTTGCGGCCCTTACCGGCTCGCTGGGAGCGGCATTGGTAAGCATGGTATCCAATCTGACGCTGGGGAAGGAAAAGTACAAGGACGTTCAGCCGCAGATCGACGCGCTGCTGAAAGAATCCGAAAAACTTCGCGCGGACATGCAGGACCTGATTCAGAAAGATACCGAGGCATACGGCGCCCTCTCAGAGGTTTACAAGATGCCGAAAACGAGCGACGCGGAAAAAGCCGCACGCACCGCAAAGATGCAGGAAGCGCTTAAGAAAGCCTGTCAGGTCCCTTTTGAAATCGGTCTCAAGTCCCTCGAAGTCGCAAAGCTCGCTGAGCGAGCGGCCGATATCGGCAATGTCGCGGCCGTGAGCGACGCCGGAGTGGCAGTGCTCCTTGCCCAGGCTTGCGCCCAGAGCGCGGCGCTGAACGTGAAAATAAACGTAAACAGCATCAAAGATGACGCGTTTAACAAAGATACCTGGACGCGGATGCAGCAGGTGATGGCGCAGGTTGCCGCGCTTGAGAAGTCCGTGATGGAAACAACGTATAAAAAAATGGGATAAAACCAGGGTACAGGAGACAGGAAGAAGCTTCTGTTTTTTTTGCTGTTAACCTGAACCCTGGCCCCTGGATCCCGAACCCTTACTCCGAAGGAGATCATATGTCTTCAAAACTATTAACAGGAAAAGAAGTCGCGCAAAAGATGGACCAGGACATACAGAAGGACGTCCAGGAGCTTAAAACGAAGGGGGTAAATCCCGCGCTCAGGATCATGATCGTGGGCGATGCCTCAGATTCGGTATTTTACGCTAACAGCGCAAAAAAGATGGCCGAGAAGAACGGCATTATGTGCGAGATCGAACAGTTGTCCGGAACAATGACCCAGGATGAGTTTGTCAATATCCTCAAACAGCGGAACGCGGACCGGAACATCCACGGCATCATCGTCATGCGGCCCTTCCCGAAGCAGATAAGCGAGGATGTCGTAAAATACGTGCTTTCTCCCGAAAAGGATGTTGATTGTTTCAATCCGGTGAATGCCGGCAAGATCATGGCAGGCGATATGACCGGCTTTCCGCCGGCTACGCCGCAAGCTGTCATGGAGATGCTCCGTTTCTATGAGATCCCCATGGCCGGCAAAGATGCCGTAGTCATCGGTCGCTCCATGGTAGTGGGCAAACCAATGTCCATGCTACTCCTCGCTGAGAACGCGACAGTCACCGTCTGCCATTCCAAGACCAAGGACCTTCCGGGGGTATGCAGGCGGGCCGATATCGTCGTGGCGGCCATCGGCAAGGCAAAGATGATCACCAGGGATTACCTCAAGCAGGGCGCTACGGTCATGGATGTGGGTATCAATCCGGTGGGAGACAAATTCGTCGGCGACGTGGACACCGAACCGGTAAAAGAGGTTGCCGGGGCCATCACACCGGTGCCCGGTGGCGTAGGCACGGTCACCACGCGCGTGCTGCTCAAGCATGTGGTAAAAGCGGCGAAGCTGCAGAACCCGTAAGAAGCAATGCGGAATGTGGATTCCAGTCCCCTGTTATCCGTGCTTGTGCTTTTTCTCGTATCGCTGCAGAAAAAAAAGTACAACCAGCAAAACAGCAATACCCATGCTAAACAGGATTGTCAGACCGTCCATAAATATTAGCTCTCCTTAATTTTTTCAAATTCCACTGCGGTGTAAAAAGCCAGCAATGTGAAAGCTATCCCTGCAATGGTCGCTTTCATGCTGAATTTTTCCGCAATAAACTGCCCCACTACCAGCGCGGCAAATGAATACTTCCCGATGTCATAGATCGCCTTCGCCAGATTCTCATATTGCTTCATGTTTAAAATTTAGCATAAGCGCCATTCAAGAATAAAAAAACCCCGGAGGATTGCTCCTCCGGGGTTCGTACGAATTATGCTATGAGCACCAGCATGGTGCGCATATTTTAGAACTTGAAGGCGAGCACGCCCTGGATGCCGGTTGCGGCGTCTTTGCCCATGCCATCGCCAGGGTTAAAGTAGCCGAGATCCCAATTCCAGGAAACGTTCTGATACAGCTGCCATGCAATGTTCACATCGAGCTCGGTACCGAGATCATTGGTTGCGCTGCCGCCAACATTCTTTTTATTCGCAACTTTTTCGGTAGACCGCAGGTACCAGAGGTTGGCACCGATGTTTAGGCTCTTTGCTGCGGCAAACGTCGCACCGACATTAAGCGCCGTGGTGTTGGCAAAGCCAGTGTGCGCTGCGCCTGCGGCAGTTGCGAGCTTATACTCGTACAGGAACGTATAATGCGGGTCGATGTCGAGGAAGGTCTTGTATCCGTCGTAATCCGTGCCGCCGATCTTGTCCCCCGATCCGCGCGCAACCGTAAAGTTGAGCGTAACAGGATCGATTGGCATCGTTCCCTGAACAACGATCTGATTACCCTTGAATTTTGCATCATTGCCTTTGGCCTTGCGGTTTTGGTGGT
>JAJXTW010000076.1 GCA_021783455.1 Nitrospirota bacterium
ATTCATCGTGCGGAGAATGACATCGATATCATTTCCGGTCTCGACGGCCACGATCTCGGTCCGGGGGACCATCACCTCTTTGACCACCGTATCGGTAAACCGGAAGACGCTGTGGATCAAGTCCTCTTCAGAGGATTCAAAGACGCCGCTCTTGCGGCCTTCCCGTATCAGATATTTCACCTCATCTTCCGAAATGAAATTGGGTTCCTGTCCCTGTTCGAGCTTGAATAACCGAAGGACAATATTGCTCGACCTGACCAGAACCCGAAGAACGACAGACAGCGCCCGCGATAGAAAATCAATGGGAACGGAGGTAAAAAAGGCAATCCGTTCGGAATGACGAATTGCGAGCGACTTGGGGACCAGCTCTCCGATAACGATAGTGACGTAGGTGATCATACTCACCATGATGACAACCGCAAGCGGTTCGGCGATTTTCTGGATAAAGGCAACCGGCAACGAAAGCAAGAGCGGTTTGACATGAACGACGGCGATAATACCGCCTATCGCCGCCGCGAGGGTTCCTACGAGGGTGATGCCGATCTGGACCGTTCCCAGAAATCGCTCGGGCTCTTCGAGGAGCCGCTGGACTCTCCGCGCCGCCGGGTCCCCGCTCTTGACCAGGTGTCGCACCCGGCTTTTCCTGAGCGAAATCAGGGATATTTCAGACGCCGAAAAAAAGCCGTTTACGATGATCAACGATGCAATCAGCAGTATGTCGAATAGCCACATAGAGGTAACTAGAACCCGTACTCCTTCCACCGCTCCTCGACTTTTTGTTGAATATGCAGGTTCATTTTTATTTCATCGGGCCACGGCCGCTGGAATCCCTCACCCGGCCCCTTGCGCGTCGCATCGATCCCCATTTTACCGCCGAAACCGATCTGCGGGCATGAGTGATCGAGAATGTCGAGCGGACCGTCGGAAATGATAACGTCGCGCTGCGGGTCCACGTGGTTCATGACCTTCCACGTGACCTCGGAATAATCGTGGATATTGACGTCTTCGTCGCAGACAATCACAAACTTGGAGAGCATCAGCATGCCCGTGCCCCAGATGGTATGGAGCACTTTTTTCCCGTGGCCCGGGTAACGTTTTTTGATCTTCACAATGACGTTATTGTGAAATACGCCTTCGACGGGCATATCCATGTCGAGGATATCGGGCGCCACCATCTGAAGAAGGGGAAGAAAAATCCGTTCCGTCGCCTTTCCGAGATATGCGTCTTCCTGCGGCGGCCGCCCCACCAGCGTTGCCGGGTAAATAGCATCTTTCCGGTGGGTGATCGCCGTAATGTGGAACACCGGGTACTGATCGGCCTCTGAATAGTACCCCGTGTGATCGCCGAAGGGTCCCTCCATCCTCCGCTCGTGGGGGTCGACGAACCCTTCGAGCACGAATTCAGCTTCCGCAGGGACCCGGACGTTGACCGTCTTACCCTGCACGACTTCAAGCGGATTATTCCTCAAGAACCCCGCAAAAAGAAATTCCCCGATGACCGGCGGCAGGGGCGCAGTCGAGGCATAAATGATCGAGGGGTCGGCTCCTATGGCAACGGCCACTTCCATCCGCTTGCCAATGGCTTCATAATGCTGGTAGTGACGCGCGCCGTCCTTGTGCTTGTGCCAATGCATGCCCGTCGTCTGGCGGTCGTAGACCTGCATGCGGTACATGCCGACGTTTGTAATATTCGTGATCGGATCGACGGTGCAGACCATGGGAAGGGTGATAAAGCGCCCGCCGTCCGCGGGCCAGCACTTGAGCACCGGTATTTTGGAAAGGTCCACGTGCTCGCCGGTCAGCACGACCTCCTGGCAGGGCGCCTTCTTCACCGTTTTCGGGAAGAAGGAGGAGAGTTCGGCAAGCTTCGGCAGCATCTGGATCTTGTCCATGATCCCCGCACCCGGGCCGGGGAAAAGGTTCGTGGGATCGACGATTTCCCTGATCCGGTCGCCGATCTCGTCAAGGTCCGCAACATCCAGAGCAAGGCACATGCGCTTCATCGAACCAAAAGCATTGGTCAAGACGGGAAACGAAGACCCCTTTACGCTTTCGAACAACAACGCCTTGTTCGCGGTCCCCTTCTCTTTTGAAACCCGGTCGGTGATCTCGGCGACCTCAAGCTCCGCGTCTACTTCCGCCTTGATCCTGACCAGCTCTCCTTGTTTCTCCAGAAGAGCGATAAACTGTCTTATATTATCGAATGCCATAGGGTTTGAATTGTAGCGAAATTATTGCGGATTTGCAATCAAAAACTCGGGGATTCCGGGTCAGGAAGCATCATACTTCTGCAGCCGGTGCCGGAACGACCGGAACGTAAGGCCCAGGAGCTTGGCCGCTTCGGTCTTGACGCCGCCGGTCTTTTCGAGCGCTTTTCGCAGGAATGCTTTCTCGGCATCCTCCAGCAACGCTTCCAGATTCAGGCCTTCCTCGGGGATGTCGAGAGAAACAAGCTCGGAGCAGGGTCGGGTGTTCTTTACTGCATCGGGGACATGCTCGAGACGAATCGTATCTCCGGGCGTGATGATGACCAGGCGTTCGATCATATTTTCCAGTTCCCGGACGTTCCCCGGCCACGGATGTTGCATGAGTACTTCAAGCGCTTCAGCGTCGATTTTTTTTAACAAGAGGGATGTGCCCTCTTTTTTAGCGAATTTCCTGAGAAAAAAATCGATAAGCGCGGGGATGTCTTCTTTCCTCTCCCGGAGAGGAGGCAGGTGAATGGGTATCACGTTAAGCCGGTAGAAGAGATCTTCCCTGAACAATCCCTTCGAGACCTCGGCAAACAGGTCTTTATTGCTGGCAGCAATGATATGGACGTCGACTTTTATCCCCGTCGTCCCCCCGACACGCATGAATTCGCGCTCCTGAAGAACGCGGAGCAATTTTACCTGCAACGCGGGCGTCGTCGCGCTGATCTCATCAAGAAAAATAGCGCCGCCGTTCGCCGCTTCAAAAAGTCCCTGCTTGTTCGAGGTTGCCCCGGTAAAGGCGCCCTTCATATAGCCGAACAACTCGCTTTCCAGCAGAGTTTCAGGCAATGCTCCGCAGTTAACCGTGACAAAGGGGCCGTTTTTTCTCGCGCTGTTTATATGGATGGCCCGAGCCACAAGTTCCTTTCCCGTCCCGCTTTCTCCGGAAATCAAAACGATGCTGTTCGTTTCAGCAACCTGCCGAATGAGTGCAAACACCTTCTGCATCGGCCCGCTCTTCCCGATAAAGTTTTCGAAGCCCGCGCGAGACTCTATTTCCCGCTTGAGAAGGATATTTTCCTTGCGCAAGTGGCGCTTCTCAAGGGAGTTATTGATGATGAATTTTATCTCATCGATCTTGAATGGCTTAATGATGTAATCATAGGCCCCGTGTTTCATGGCCTCCACCGCGGTCTCCGCGGTTGCGAAAGCCGTGACCATAATAACAACGGTTTCCGGCGATATCTCTTTCGTTGCTTTCAAGACGTCGATGCCGTCCAATCCGGACATTTTTACGTCGCTGATCACGAGATCGAATATTTCAGCCTGCACCGCTTTCAGCGCGTCGCTGCCGTTCTCGGCAGTCACGACATCGTGGCCTTCTTTTTTAAGCATGATCGCGAGAAAATCCCTCATGCTTTGCTCATCATCAACGACGAGAATTTTACTCATGTCAGTTCAGACCCTCACGATCCCGCAGGTGATGCGGCACGATCTCCGTCTCGCCCGGCATATCAGCCGCCCCTTCCACCATAGGCAGTCTGATTTTGCATTGCGTTCCTTTTCCCGGTTCGCTGTCGACCGCAATACTTCCCCCATGATCATCGATGATACGATAGGCTATGGCCAAACCCAGCCCTGTTCCTTCCGTTTTCGTTGTAAAGAAGGGATCGAAAATTTTCGCAAGATCCTCGCCCTCAATTCCCCGGCCCGTATCAGCTATCGTGATCAGGCACATAGTCGCACCATCCTCCCCGGGAGCATAAGGCGCAGCCGTGATGGTGAGCGTACCGCCCGCAGGCATGGCCTGGCATGCATTAATGAGGAGATTCCAAAAAACCTGCCGTAAGCGCTGCGGGTCCCCTTTTAATGCAATATGAGGGTCGATGTCGCATTTAATAATAATATTCTCCTGGAAATTTTTGCTGTTTTTTAAGAGCGTTATCGTTTCATCCATCGCGGAGAAAAACTCGATCTGATCGATCTGAGCACCGGCGGGGCGGGCATATTCCAAAAATTCCGTAATAATGGTGTTGAGCCTGTCCGTTTCCCGCACAACAATATTCATGAGCCGTTTATTATCATCCTTCAGGTCGAGTTCGCCCTGCAGCACCTGAATCGATCCGCTGAGCGCCGCGAGCGGGTTCCGTATTTCATGGGCAATGCCCGCGGCAAGACTGCCGACTGTTGCCAGCCGCTCCTGCCTCCTCATCCGTCCCTCCATCTCGATGATTTTCGTTATATCCTGAAACGTCAGGATAACGCCGCGAACAACATTAGCATCATCTTTGAGGAGTGACGCGATCATGTTGAAAATGGACGTATCGCCGTCTCTTTTTATTACCTGAGCGTTGAAATGGAACGGCCGTTCTTTGAGAGCGTCGGTATGACCGAAGAGTTCTTTAATACTGCTTTCGAAGACGTCCTGCCACCTGCTCTTGATCTCATCAGGGCTGTAGCCGGTGATCTGCTCCGCTGCCCGGTTCCACGAAGTAACATTGCCGCTCAAATCCATCGTGAGAATTCCGCTGCCGACGCTTTTCAGGATATGTTCCTGAAGCACCCGAAGATCGTCAAAATCGATGCTTTTATCATGAAGTTCCTGGTGTGTTTTGCGCAAACGCTCGGTCAGGTGGCCGCTCAGAAGGGCCACGATATAAAAGGAAAGGATATTGATGAAAACCTGGTACAGGACCTGTACCGCGGTAAAGTTCTGGCTTCGTTCAAAAAAAAAGACGTTATAATACTGCATGTCAAGCATGGTACCGTACAGAATGCTGGCAAAAGAAGCAGCCAGGTATCCTCCGCGACGGTACAAAATGATGCTTGCTGATATAATGGTCAGATGATAGAGCACGGAAAAGCCGCTGTCGATTCCTCCGGTAAGATAAACGAGGAACGTAACCAAAACGATGTCGATCGAGGTTTGAAGGTAGCCCAGAAAGGGAAGGTTTTTGAATGTACTCAGCAGGTACCGGTAGATAACGGCCAGGAAATAGACCGAAAAAAGGACATAATACAAAACAGCAATATGAAATGAGTAGATTCTATACCGCTGTTGAAAAAAAATCAGGGTGCCGACCAGAAAGGTCGTAAGAATCACCCTGCTCCAAATGAGCCATTTAATACGGATAGAGTATTCTTCTCTTGAATATTCGCGAGTCACTGTACGTTCTAACTATCCGCCGACCGTTGATCCCATCTGGAATATGGGCATATACATGGCAATGATAACAAAGCCTACGGTTACTCCAAGAAAAATCATGAGCATAGGCTCAAGCATGGAAGTAAGGGTCGCAACCGCTGCGTCAACTTCATCGTCGTAAAAATCTGCGATTTTATTCAGCATATTGTCCAACGCACCTGTCGCTTCACCGACGGCGATCATCTGAACGACCATCTGAGGGAAGACCTTCGCCCGGCCCAAAGGCTCAGCAAGCGTTTTCCCTTCGCTCACGCTTTGCCGGGTCTGCATGATCGCTTCTTCAACCACCTTGTTCCCCGCAGTACGTGAAACGATCAACAATCCCTCAAGAATAGGCACACCGCTCGTCATCAGCGTTCCGAGTGTACGCGTAAACTTAGCCACCGAGACTCTTTGGATCAAGGACCCGGCAACAGGAATCTTCAAAGCGATTCCGTCGGTTATTCTCAGGCCGTTTTCCGTTTTTCTGAATTGTTTGATTCCCACAAAAAACCCGATGATCACAACAAGAACGATCAGTCCGCCCCATCCCTTAAGAAAGTTACTGAATGCGATCACAATGCGGGTAGGCAAGGGCAACGCCTGCCCCGACGAGGCAAACATATTAGCCAACATGGGAACCACAACGACCAGCAAAAGAGCAACCACCGCGACCGCCACAAAAAGAATGACCGAAGGATAAATCATTGCGGACTTTATTTGCGACTTGATTTTTGCAAACTTCTCCATGTATGCCGCAAGCCTTTGAAGGATGGTGTCAAGAATACCGCCTGCCTCGCCGGCAGCGACCATGTTCACATAGAGATTATCGAATACTTTCGGGTGTTTCTTAAGCGCGTCTGCAAAGGTCGCCCCGCTCTCAACGTCGGACCTCACCTGTCCCACGATCTTGGCAAGCGATTTATTCTCGGTCTGGGTGCCGAGAATATCAAGGCATTGCACGAGCGGCAATCCGGCGTCTATCATGGTCGCCAGCTGCCGGGTAAAAATAACAACGTCTTTATCCGTGATTTTGGGGCTGCCAAATTGCATGCTGAGCTTGAGCTCTTTCGGCTTAGCAGTCACATTGATGGGGAGAATATTCTGTTTCCTGAGCAGGGCAATGACTTCTTCCTTGCTGTTTGCCGCCAGTTCACCTTTTTGCACAGCCCCTTGCCGTGTCTTGCCTTCCCATACAAAAACGCTTGCCGCCATTTTTCACTCCTTGTTTTAACGACCGCGGACTCCTGTGCCCTTCTGTAGACGCTCCTGCCTCGTGCGTCGAATCAGAGATGCATTATCAGGCGCAACGGAACAAAAATTACCGGTAATCCTTTTGAACCATCTGTGAAGCTGCGAGGCCGGAACGCCCGAGCATCGCCATGAGCTCTTCGACAACGGACGACCTCCCGATGCAATCTTCATAGGAAACTAATTTTTTCACATAGAGATCGTACAACGACTGGTTCAGGGTTTGCATGCCGAACTTGGACTGGCCAGTCTGCATCGTCGAATAAATCTGATGGATCTTGTCTTCCCGGATGAGATTGCGGATCGCCGAGTTCGGCACCAGGACCTCAAGCGCAAGCACCCGTCCTCCGCCGATCTTCGGCACGAGCGTTTGAGACATAATGCCTTCCAGAACAAAGGAAAGCTGCGCCCGCACCTGTGATTGCTGATGGGGCGGGAACACGTCGATAATGCGGTTCATGGTCTGGACTGCCGAGTTCGTATGGAGCGTTGCAAAGGTCAGGTGGCCCGTTTCCGCGATGGTCAGGGCGGCCTCGATGGTCTCCAGGTCGCGCATTTCTCCCACCAGCACCACATCGGGGTCCTGCCGCAGAATATACTTCAGCGCGTCCTTGAATGATTTCGTGTCTGCATTGACCTCGCGCTGATTTACAAGACATTTCTTGTGCGGATGCAGATATTCGATCGGGTCCTCGATCGTGATAATATGCTCCTGCCGCTCGCTGTTGATCTTGTCGACCATCGAGGCAAGAGTGGTCGATTTACCGCTTCCCGTCGGACCGGTGACGAGAATCAGCCCCCGCGGCTTGTTGCACAAATCGGATACGACCGGAGGCAGACCGAGTTCCTGAAAGGTCTTAATTTTAAACGGAATGGTCCTGATGGCGGCCGCCACAGCGCCGCGCTGGAGAAAAATATTTGCGCGAAAGCGCGATAGATTTTTTATGCCGAAGGAGAGATCAAGCTCGTTGTTTTCCTCGAACTTATGCTTCTGGGCATCGGTGAGGATGCTATAGCAGAGATCTTTCGTCTGCGTTCCGGACAAAGGCTCGAGCCCGGGAATCTGCTTCACTTTGCCGTCTATGCGGATACAGGGAGCGATCCCCGTGGTGATATGAAGATCGGATGCGCCCTTCTCAATCATATATTTGAGCAGATCGTGTAAATTCGCCATGAAGAGGACCCCTCGAATGTTTGACGTTTACCTGATTTGGTTATGATCCCTGATTGTCCGGGAACGTGTTCTCAACGACTTCTTCGAGCGAGGTCAAACCCGCCTTTACTTTCAAGAGGCCGCTTCTCCGCAGTGTTTTCATCCCCCCTGCGATGGCAGCTTTTTTAATATCGAAAACCGAAGCGCCCTGGAGAACCAGTTCCTTGATTTCATCCTTGATCGGCATGACCTCGTAAAGAGCGACCCTGCCCTTGTACCCCGTTTTATTGCAGACTTCGCACCCCGTCCCCTTGTGACTGACAATGGTTGGGGCCTCCTCGGGTGAAAATCCGGCATCGATAAAGACTTGCAGCGGCAGCTTCTCGGGCTGCTTGCAGTTGGCGCATGCCCTGCGGACCAGCCGCTGGGCAACGATCAGGATCACCGCCGAAGACACGAGGAACGGTTCAACTCCCATGTTGAGCATACGGTTGATCGTACTCGGCGCGTCGTTGGTATGGAGGGTCGTAAGCACGAGATGGCCGGTGAGCGCGGCCTTAACGCCGATCTCCGCCGTTTCGTAGTCGCGGGTCTCTCCCACCATGATGATGTCGGGGTCCTGCCGCAGAAACGAACGCAGCGCCGCGGCAAAGTTAAGCCCGATTTCATCTTTCATCTGGACCTGGTTGATGCCCATCAGGTTGAATTCGACGGGGTCTTCCGCGGTCATAAGGTTTTCCGTGTCCGTATTCAGTTCGGAGAGCGCGGAGTACAGCGTCGTTGTCTTACCGCTCCCGGTGGGTCCCGTCACCAGGACCATGCCGAAGGGCCTGCCCAGCGCCTCTTTGAAGTCCACCAGCTGGTCTTCATCGAATCCGAGTTTGGTCATGTCGAGCTGCAGGTTCGATTTGTCAAGCAGCCGCATGACGATCTTTTCGCCAAAGAGGGTCGGAAGAACGGAGACCCGGAAATCCATGACCTTGTTCTTGCTCATTTTCAGCTTGATTCTGCCGTCCTGGGGGAGCCTGCGTTCGGCAATGTCGAGCTGGGCCATGATCTTGATGCGCGAGATGATCGCATTCCTGATCTTGAGCGGAAGACCCATGACCGTTTTCAGAACGCCGTCGAGCCGGTACCGGACCCGGAATTTTTTCTCGTAGGGTTCGATGTGAATGTCGCTCACGCCCAATTTGGCCGCTCGCAGCAGGATGCCGTTCACCAGCTTGACGATGGGCGCTTCAACTTCCCCGGACAAAGCATCCAGCTTTTCGTCTTCCACGACCTCAAGTTCGTCGACGGCGCCGTGAACGAGATTATCAAAGTCATCGACGTCAACCTCGCCGCCGGTGTCGATGTCGTCAATAATGGATTCTTCCATATCTCCCGAATCGAGATCATAATCCTTCGCTTCCAGGGTAAGCTTTTCTTCTTTCTTCGCCGCCTGCTGCCCGGCTGCGGACCCGGGCCTGGAAGTAACGAGGGCTTTCGCGCCACCGTAATATTTTTTGATCGCTTCAACGATGGCGCCCTCGGTCGCCACGACTGCTTCGACGTTGTAACCGGTCATGAACTTGATATCGTCAATGGCGAATATGTTGGAGGGGTCCACCATGGCGATCGTTATCGTGGCTCCGGTACGATTGATCGGCATGATGCGGTACTTTTGGGCGACGTCCGGGGGAATATGCTTGATGACGGCAGCATTGATCTCGAACTTGCTCAGGTCGACATAAGGGACACCGTATTGCTTGCTCAGGAAGGTCATCAGCTTGTCTTCCTGCACAAAGCCAAGCTTCACCAGAATAGACCCCAGCCTGCCGCCCTCCGATTTTTGCGTGGAAAGGGCTTTCTTGAGCTGATCATCCGTAATGAGACCCGACGAGACGAGCATGGAGCCGAGTCTGCCTGACATTGCCATAGAAACTCCTTAATTTGGAAAGAAAATCAAGTACAATATTACTTTAATGCGCCAAGTATGTCAAGATGAGTCGGCCTATTTTCCGCGATCGCTGCGCAGGGCGGGAATCTGCCGGGATAGCGCATTTTTCATTATTGCTATCGGCGCCTTTTTGTTGGTCCAAATCTCGAAAGCAATAACGCCTTGATACAGCAGCATCCCGATCCCGGGAAGTCTCCTGGCTCCCCGTGCTTTTGCCGCTTTCAGAAATCCGGTTTCAACGGGATTGTAGACCAGATCGCACACCAGGTGGTTCTTTCTGATGTGGTCTGCTGCAAGGGGCAGCGGGTCCGTCTTCTTCAATCCAAGCGGCGTGGCGTTGATCAGGCAGTCGGCCTTTGCCGAATATGCAGCAAGGGACGCACCGTCAATGGATTCCACATCCCTTCCGGTTTTTTCGCGGATGTCAGTCACTAATTTATCGGCCTTCTCTGCATCAAGATCGCTCAACATGATTTTTTTTGCGCCTGCCAGCGCAAGGCTGAACCCCACGGCCCGCGCCGCGCCTCCCGAGCCGATGATCAGGATCTTCTTTCCCTTCGGGTTGAACCCGGCATTGTCGCGGAGCGACCGCAGAAAACCCCGGCCGTCCGTGTTGTGGCCGATCAGTTTCCCGTCCTTCATCTCGATCGTGTTGACCGCTCCGATCAGCCGCGCCTCCTCCGAAAGCTCGTCCAGATAGACAATGATCTTTTCCTTATGCGGCACGGTGACGTTGAGCCCGCACAGTCCGAGCGGGATAAGCGCTTTTGCCGCCTCGCCAAGGTCATCAGGCCTCACGCCAAAAGGAACATAGCATGCATCCATGCTCAATTTCTGAAAAGCGGCGTTATGCATTCCCGGCGAGAAGGTGTGCTCAACGGGATACCCGAAAATTCCATACAACCGTGTTTTGCCCGAGATCATCGTCCGGCCCTCCCGTTGCCCCTCACAACATCCATCAGTTCCCGAAAACCGGCCACCGGCGTAATCGCAATGTTCAGTCGTTCCTCAAGCTGCGAGAGCCTCATAGCATCAAGAAACACATCTTCCTCTTCTTTCAGCATGGTTGCGGGAATAAGCAGGCGATCTCCCAGCCGCCGGCTCTGCAAGGCCTTTACCAGGTCGCTCCCCGTCAACAGGCCCGCAACCGTTACCAAGGGGCCGAAAAAAACGTTTTTCACCGTGACCAGGTTTATGTCCGCACCCCGGATTTTCCCGAGCCGCGGCATGATGTCTTTCAAGACCTTGCTGAACGACGCCCCGGTCGCGATCGTTATTTTTACGGGCTGAACACGCGCAGGCGCCGTGGTACGGGACACCTCGCGGAGAAACGTCGTCACCATACCCACGCCGTTTTCAATCTGTGGAAAATCTTCATAAAACGAAGCCGAAGGAAACACCTCTCCCGCCTGAATATAAAATTCGTCGGAAGCGTACACAAAACGCGAACCGAACTGCTTTTTGCATTCTTTCCCGAACTGAACGGTCATCGCAAGCACGGCGCGGGCCTCGCGTGCTGTAAATTTTCTCAGAGGATACAGCTCTTTCCTGTGTGACGTGATCCCGACGGGCACAACGGCAACGGAAGCGACAGCCGGGAAAAGGCCGGACAAATCATCGAGCGTTCGTTCCAGATATTTCCCGTCATTGACGCCGGGGCATAAAACGATCTGGGTATGCATCCTGATCCCGCTCGCGGCCAGCCGCCTCAAGCTCGTCATGATATCCGGAGCTTTGCTGTTCCCCAGAATGAAGGAGCGGAGCATTGGATCGGTTGTGTGGACTGAAATGTAGAGAGGCGAGAGGCGCTGCTTGAATATCCGGTCCCAGTCGGCTTCGCTCAGGGACCCCAGCGTGATA
>JAJXTW010000302.1 GCA_021783455.1 Nitrospirota bacterium
ATCTGTAAAAATATGATTTCGAACCTCGATTGTGTTAGAATTCCCGCATGGAACAAACAATCATCCATTGGATAACGCTTCACGGGTACGGCGTCATTTTCACGCTGCTTGCTCTCGGCATTTTCGGCCTTCCCCTGCCGAACGATTTGATCCTCGCCTCTGTCGGTTATCTCATTTTCAAAGGCAGGCTGCATCCACTGCCTGCCGTGGCAGTCGCGTTCCTGGGCAGCATGTGCGGCATGGCCGTTAATTATGCGATCGGCCGCACCTTCGGCCTCTACATGGTCCATAAATTCGGACGCCTCCTGCACGTGACCGACGAACAGATAAACCGGATGCATGAGTGGTTCCAACATTCAGGCAAATGGGCGCTGGTGTACGGCTATTTTCTGCCGGGGGTGCGGCATGTGACGGCTTTTGTCGCAGGAACGTCCAAGATGACCTTTCGCGAATTCATCGTCTTTTCCTCAATCGGCGGCCTTCTGTGGTCAACTACCTACATCCTGCTCGGATACTTCCTGGAAGAAAGCTGGTCCCGGGAAACGGCGCGCATCCATCATATCCTCGAAATAGGCACCCTTGTCGCGATCGCGATTGCAGGGATTTATTTTATTCAGCAGAGGATCAAGAAGAGAAGAGAGAAGGACAGGCGTTTTTAGAATTGCCGGATGGGAGGTGCGCCGTGAACAGACGTGATTTTTTGACGACTCTTGCCGCAGGCGCGTTTTTCGCTGCAACAGGGAATGCGCAAGGAGGAACGAACGTGACAGGAGCGCTTAAAGGCAGGACGAATGGGACAAAGACATTGGTTGCGCTCATCAAGACATCGGACAGGACGCAGGGCGTTGCGCGGGCCATAGGTCTCCTGGAGGTCAACCCGGTAAAGGGCAAACAGGTCCTGCTCAAACCCAACTTCAACACTGCGGATCCTTTTCCGGCTTCAACGCACAACGACACGCTCGAAGCATTGTTCGTCCATTTGAAGGGCATGGGCGCAAAGAGCATCACTCTGGGCGAACGAAGCGGTCCGCCCGATACATCGGAAGTGATGCAGGAGAAGGGCATCTACGGCCTCTGCAAAAAACACGACGTCAGGATCATCAACTTCGAGGACCTGAAGGAAAAGGACTGGGTGCGCATCCAGCCCGAAGGATCTCACTGGCGAAACGGGGTACTGGTCGCGCGGCCCGTCGTGGAAGCCGAATGCGTGGTCACCACCTGCTGCCTCAAGACCCACGGCTACGGCGGCGTCTTTACCATGTCCCTCAAGCTGTCGGTGGGCGTCACGAACAAGAAGAACATGTCGGAGCTGCACACGTCGTTCCGGAGCATGCGCAAGATGATCGCCGAGATCAACACTGCCTACCATCCGTCCCTGATCGTGATGGACGGCGTCACTGTTTTCACGGACAAAGGGCCTTCCCACGGACCCAAAAAGGACGCCGACGTTATTATCGCGGGAACTGACCGGATCGCCATCGATGCCGTGGGGCTCGCGGTCTTGAAGGACCTGGGAAGCAACCACGACATCATGGATCGAAAGATCTTTGAGCAGGAACAGATCAGCCGGGCAGTGGAACTGGGACTCGGCGTTTCCGGGCCAAAAGGGATCGAGCTCGTCTCGGACGATGAGGCAGGGAACCTTTACGCGAAAAGGTTGAGTGCAATCCTGGCACAAGGATGAGGTCTCAAAATAATATGGACTTCTGGAAGCCGCCTATCCCCCTCTCAATCTCCCCCTTGAAGGGGGAAAAGTAATTTTCCCCTCCCTGAATAAATACTGGCGAAGCCGTTTCAACCGTGGTAATATCCGCTTTGATTTTTTTTGGAGAGGCGACGACCGGACAGCAATACTATCTTTCGCGTTCGCACTAAACCGTCCGCATCAGTAATCCGGCGAATCCGTACACAATCATGAAAAACATCGTCAACAGCGCCATAGGCGCACCCGCTGACGTCCAGGGCACCCGTTACCGGGTGCTTGGCGCAATCAGCTTTTCACACTTTTTGAACGACATGATCCAGTCGTTGATCCTGGCGATCTATCCCTTGCTCAAAGGCACATTTCAGCTCACCTTCGCGCAGATCGGGTTGATCACGCTCACCTACCAGGTCACGGCTTCCTTACTCCAGCCCCTGGTGGGTTTCTACACCGATCGCCATCCGAAGCCGTACTCCCTGGCTTTCGGCATGGGATGCACGCTCGTGGGTCTGTTGGTGCTGGCAATAGCGCCGAACTACGGCGTGCTGCTTTTGGCTGCCGCTCTCGTCGGCACCGGGTCGTCGGTTTTTCACCCTGAGTCGTCGCGGGTGGCCCGCATGGCCTCGGGCGGACAGCACGGACTGGCCCAGTCGATCTTCCAGGTGGGCGGCAATACGGGCAGCGCAATGGGGCCGCTTTTAGCCGCGTGGATCATCATCCCCCGGGGGCAGGGGAGCGTGGCATGGTTTTCGCTCGCGGCCCTGCTCGCCATTTCCGTATTGTGGCAGGTCGGCGGCTGGTACAAAAGGCGCCAGGCCGTCATGGGTCGCCGGGTCGCGTCT
>JAJXTW010000077.1 GCA_021783455.1 Nitrospirota bacterium
CTGTTCCGTCAGGACTTTGTGCACGATCCGCTTCAATTCCTTGATGCGGATGGGTTTCTTGATGTATTCGGCTGCGCCGAGGCTCATGGCCTTGAGATAGCTTTCGACTTCGCCGTATGCCGTGACCATGATCACGTCGGTCTTTGACCCCATCTTCCTGATCTCCTGTAAAAGCTGGAGGCCATCCATGACCGGCATTTTAATGTCCGTGATCACCAGATTGAAGGGCTGATTTTTGAACAGATCCAGCGCACCCTCGCCGCTGTCGGCCAGGGCGACTTCATAACCTTCATCGCTCAAAATGGTATTAAACAACTCGCGAGCGCCTTCTTCATCATCGACAACAAGAATCTTCATCTATTCTCCTAACATCAGTCGTAAAGCAAAAATATCATAAAAAGGGGGAATCGTCAAGGTTGCGGGAAGGAATGGAGGCGCGGGACATTTCCTGAAAAGCGTCCGAAAAAAACCGTTGTCGTTGAAAATTCAGTGATTTATTTCAAACAGGAGCCGCAACCCCTCAAGCGTCAACTGAGGTTTTATCTCCTGGATGCTCTTCGTTTCCGGAGAAATCAACTCCGCCAATCCGCCGGTGGCAATTACCTTGGCAGCAAGAGACAGTTCCTGCTTCATCCGTTCCACAATGCCGTCCACGAGGCCTGCGTAGCCGTAGATGATGCCCGACTGCATGGCGCTGATCGTATCGGCGTTGATCACTTTTGCCGGCTTCGTGAGTTCGACGCGCGGCAGCTTCGATGCCCGCTGGAACAAGGCCTCAGCGGAGATCTTTACGCCCGGGCAGATCGCCCCGCCCAGGTATTCGCCGCCAGCAGTGACGGCGCAGAACGTCGTGGCCGTGCCGAAGTCCACGATAATGATCGGGCCGCCGTAGCGTTGATACGCTGCTGCCGCGTTCACGATCCGGTCGGCGCCCACCTCTTTGGGGTTGTCATAGCGGATTGTGATGCCGGTCTTGAGTTCGTGTGTAACGACCAGGGGCTCGATGCGGAAGTATTTCCGCGACATTTCGATCATCACCGGCAAAAGCGGCGGCACGACCGTCGAGATAATGACCCCGGTGATCTGCTGGAACTCAAGTTTGGCAAACCCGAAGAGGTCCTTAAAGATCATGGCGTACTCATCGGGCGTGATCTGCGTGTTGGTGCCCACGCGCCAGTTCTCGACGAGCCTTTCCTTGTCGAAGACGCCGAGAACAATGTTCGTGTTTCCGATATCAATGGCTAGTAACATGGTTCCTCCGGGCAGAGCAGACTGGGAGACGCGGTGACGGGGAGAATTAATTTTTCGTCCCCCCGTCTCCCCCTCGCCGCGTCCCCGTGTCATTTTTTTCCTTTCACGATCGTCACGTCTCCCGCCGCAACGTGCCGGGTGGAGCCGTCGTCGCGCAGCACGATGAGCCTGCCCTCCTCATCGATGCCCTGCGCCAAACCTTCAAGCGTCTCGCCTGCGCCGCTTACGGCAATGCGGCTGCCGACAGTCATGTTGAGCTTTTCCCATTCTCGCAGCACGTCGGCGGTATTGTTGAGAAAAGCCCGGTACCAGCAATCCAGTTGACGAAGGATCTCTCGCAGCAGCTCGGTGCGGTTTATTTTAGTTCCAGCTTCCGCCGCAAGCGTGGTTACGAGCGGTCGCAGGTCCGGGGGCAGGGAGTCCTGCTCCATGTTCACGTCCACGCCGATGCCGAGCACCAGGTGCCTGATCCGGTCCTGCTCCGCGCTCATTTCGGTCAGGAGCCCGCTTACCTTCCTGTTCGCGATCAGAATGTCATTCGGCCATTTAATCGCTACGCGGACGTTACACAGGTTCCGTATGGCGGACGTTACTGCCACGGCGCCCATCAGCGTAATGATCGGCGCTTTATGCATCGGGATGTTCGGCCGCAGGATGACGCTGAGATACAGGTTTCCTTTCGGGGATATCCACTTCCTGCCGAGCCTGCCCTTGCCGCCGGTCTGCAGCTCTGCGATTACGACAGTCCCCTCGGCTGCGCCCTGCGACGCCATCTCCATGGCAAGGGTGTTGGTCGACGCAGTCTCCGGGAACAGGTGGATCTCTCTTCCGACGACTTTTGTTTTGAGCCCCTGCTTGATATCGTTTTGGCGAAGGATATCAGGTTCAAAGGTAATGCGGTACCCCTGCGAGGGCATTGCTTCGATCCCGAACCCGTCGCGCTCAAGCGACTTGATGTGCTTCCATACCATGGTCCGGGAAACGCCGGTCTTTCGCGCAAGCTCTTCGCCGGAGAAATAGGCGGTGCGAGATAAGCGCAAGAGGTTCAGGATTTTTTCTTTATACATAGAGATTCAGGTGCAGGGACCGGGGTCCTGGGTCCAGGTCAGACGCTTAGTACATTGCTTTCCCGGCCCCCGGTTGCCGGACCCATGCCCCATGCCCCTTATTTTATCTTCATGCTGATATCCGCAGCCGGTGCCGAATGGGTCAGGCTTCCCGAGGATATGAAATCGACGCCCGTCTCGGCAATGGCGCGGATCGTTTCGAGCGTCACGTTGCCCGACGCCTCAACCAGGGCTTTTCCGGCAATGAGCGCAACCGCCTCGCGCATCATGTCGAGCGGCATGTTATCGAGCATGATGATCTCCGCTCGTGCCAAGCGCGCCTCGCGGACCTCGTCAAGCGACGAGGTTTCGACTTCGATCTTCAGGAGATGGTGGGCTGCCTTCCTCGCGTTTTCTACGGCCTTCGTGATGCTGCCCGAGGCCTTGATGTGATTGTCTTTGATCAGCACGCCGTCGTAGAGGCCGAAGCGGTGATTTCTTCCGCCGCCGATCTTTACTGCGTACTTTTCGAGCTGCCGCAAACCGGGCAGGGTCTTTCTCGTATCCAGCACTTCGGCCTTCAGGCCCTTTACCTGCTCAACATACTTTGCCGTCAAGGTTGCGATGCCGGATAAATGCTGGAGCAGGTTCAAGGCCACGCGCTCGGCAGCAAGCAAGGCACGTGTGTTCCCGGACAGTTTCGCGATCTCGGCGCCGGCCTTTACCCTGTCGCCGTCTTTCAATGCCGAGGTCCATTGGATGGTCGGATCGAGCGTATGAAAAACAGCGCGGGCAACTTCGAGCCCTGCAAGAACAAGGTCCTGCTTTGCTAGCATCACGGCAATGGAAACCGAGCCGGGCCGGATCGTTGTCTCGGACGTAATATCACCGGGGCCGATGTCTTCGGAAAGAGCGTGTTCTATAAGTTTTTTTAGATTGTAATCCAACTCAAACTCCAAATAAATAATTTCTCAATCACTAAACGAGGCCAGCTAACGATCGATGCATAAACGCAGGAGTACTCTCTTATTTGTGATTATATATTTTTAATCTGCTTTTCACAAGACATTTGGTTTCTGCGCCTGTCCGCCATCCGGTTCCTCATCATGGTCCGTAGCAATTTCGCCGTGCTCCATGCCGCTCTTTTCCCAGGCATCGACCCAGGCGCCGGCTTCCTGGTGCCACTCCTGAAAGCGGATCAGGCTGTCGCGTCCGATGTACAGCGACCGCAGATACTCCGGGGTAATGTCCGCGGCCAAACCGAGGGTCGGAAGGGTCACCACCGATTCGTGCCCTGCGCCTCCCGCCTTGGTATGCGGACCGGGAGCAATGGGCATCCAGAACGCGTAACGCGGAAGGGCTTTTCCTTTCGGCGCCTGCCGGTTGGCCGCCTGTACAACCTTTGCACCGAAATCCTTCAGCAGAGACTCGAACGCTTGGGAAGCTTTGCCTTTGAAGGTAATCACGACCGGCTCGGAAGCCCCTTGCACCGCCGCAAGCACCTGCAAATGCCCTCGCATGTTCGCGCCCATGACAAAGGCATTGCGCGGATAATAGGCGGTCTCGCTGCCCTGCCTCGCAAACCAGCGAAAGCGCGTACGGATCGGGGCTATGCTGATTTTATGCGCCGTCAAAGCGTTTTCCTCCTTCCCGCTGCGAAAGGTCATCCGCTCCTTTGTCCAGCCGGGAAAAGAAGAGCCGTCGGACAGATACTTTTCCGGCAGGACCACACCGCCGGAGAATTGCACGCCGCCCAAAGCCTTAAGCGCCTGCTGCCCATTGTGCCACTGGGCAACAGGATAAACGGGAACAGTTTGTTCGGAAGCATTCGGGTCCACGACATCGTAGTCGAAATCAGAGTTGCTCATAATTCCTCCTTTGGCAATGCTAGTCTCCGGAAGGTTGGACATATTCTTAACGTATCAGCTCACATCATTCAACATGTCCTTCCAAAATGAAGTAGTGTTGCGTAAGTACTGGCGAATAAACGATAATCATAGTTAAAAACAACGGATGTTTCGCTAATTGCTCTGATCCGTCGAGACCACGGTAATCCGATACTTTTTATCTGCGGTCTGTTCGAGCAACGCATTTACAAGCACTTTTTTTTATGGTTGGAAACAACTGCAATTTCTTTTTTACAAGTGTCCGCATGTTCTGGATGAGATCATCCGCATCGTCAATGCCCGGATTTTGTTTTTTATATTCTTCTACAAAAAAATGAAGGGCGCTGTCGCGGGCGTGCTCGGGAAGCACAGCGATATTCCACGCAGTGCAAGCACTGTGCGGTAAAGGGAAACTCCAGTCGGTCCTCAAGGTAATAATACCACCCCATGGCGCGTTCGCCTTCGCCATAGCAATCCACGATGATTTCCTCGTCAATGCGCTCCTCGCGGGATTTGTCTTGTTTGGACTTGGTCATGATTACGGTGGTACTACCTATAATCACCACTCCGGCCAAAGGACCGAATGGGATCGCCTCTTCCGCGTCAAGATATGCGGCGGCGATTTCTTTCAACTAAGCTTTCGGCACGGAGGGGAGCGGTTTAGTTTCTTTTCTCACAATCGAGTTCCTTGATGCAACGTGATGAGAATAGACTTATCGGTCTTGCTTCCCGCTATTGAGGTCTTTACGCGCAGCCTGCCGTTTCTGGTAAAGCCGCTCGGTGAAGCCGCCTTCGGAAAGAAAAACCTGCTCAAGTTTTTCTAATTGTCGGCCGAGTAGGTAGCTGGCCTGGTTGACAAGACAGAGGAGAGTGTTTGCCGCGGTTTCGGCGGTGGCGGTTTTAATGGAATAAGGATCTGACATATCGGACGCGTTGGACGGGTCGGACTGATAGCGTTTCCGGACCGCGAGGGCCTCCGAAGAATTTTTGTCCCAAAGGCGCATTCCCCGCTGGCGAAGAAAGTCCTCGTAATCCAAAAGCAGTTCTTCTAAGCTGGCCTTCGCCACGTTGGTCAGCTTGAGTTCGGTCTTCTTGGAGGTCGCGGAGGCCATGCTGCCTTCCGCGATGTTTTGGACGCCGCTCCGCGCAGCCTGGACCATCTGGTCGTGCGTGCGCGAGCGTTTGTCCACGAATCGATCGCAGAAGACTATGGTTGAGTCGTACACGATTTGAGCGCTTTTGAAACTGCGCAGCTTGCGGTAACCGCCATGGGGCGGGATCAAATCGCTCTTGTCGCGCATAGTTTTGCTCCTGACAAGTCGGACTTGTCAGACCAGTCGGGCCTGTCCGACAAAAAAGACCCTACACCAGCATTTTCAAGCTCAGCTCCAGCTTCTCCCTCTTCACTTTGAATTCCTCAAGCTTGGCGGTGTCCTTCTCCACCACTTCCTTCGGCGCCTTGTCCACAAAGTTCTTGTTCGAAAGTTTCTTGGAGAATACGTCGATGTCCTTGGAGAGCTTCGCGATCTCTTTCTGGAGCCGGTCGCGCTCCTGGGTAAGATCGATGATGCCCTCAAGCGGTACGTAAACTTCCGCGCCTTTGACCACGCCGGTTGCGGCTGCCTTGGGCTTTTTCTCATCGACGCCGATACTCAGTTCGGCAAGGCGCCCCAGCGTCTTTACATACCCGGCGCTCTTCTCCAGGTGCTCGCCCATCTCTTTCTTTTCCACTTTGACGATCGCCTTGATCTGCAGAGACGGCGCGATGTTCATCTCGCCGCGGATGTTCCGGATGGCCAGGATCAGGTCCATGACCATTTGCATATCGCGCTCGATCCCGGGATTGATCATCTTCTCATCGGCAACCGGATACGCCGAGACCATAATTGACGCTTTTCTGACTTCTGACTTCTGACTTCTGACTTTTTCCGGCAGCGTCTGCCAGATTTCCTCGGTGATGAACGGCATGATGGGATGCAGAAGTCTGAGGGCTGTTTCGAGGACATGAGCAAGCACGGTCTGTGTCGCTTTCCGGGAAACCGATCCCTTTTCTTCGTACAGCGCCGGCTTGGACAGCTCCAGATACCAGTCGCAGTACTCGTGCCAGATAAACTGGTAGAGCGCCGAGGCAATATCGTTGAACCGGTACTCGGTGAGAGCGGCCTGCACCTCCTTTGCGACCGAATTCAGGCGCGAAAGGATCCATTGGTCGGAGAGAGATGAGTCGGAAGTCATCAGGTCGGTGCCGGGAGCAAACCCTTCCTCCAGGTTCATCATCACGAAGCGGCTGGCGTTCCAGATCTTGTTCGCGAAGTTCCGGTAGCCTTCGATGCGCTCCGTGGACATCTTGATGTCCCTGCCCTGGGCCGCAAAAGCCGCAAGCGTGAACCGGAACGCGTCGGTGCCGTATTCGTCGATCATCACAAGCGGGTCGATAACGTTGCCCTTGGACTTGCTCATCTTCTGGCCTTCAGCGTCGCGCACGAGGGCGTGGATGTAAACGTCCTTGAAGGGAACTTCCTTCCTGAAGTGGAGCCCCATCATGATCATGCGGGCAACCCAGAAGAAGATGATGTCGAAGCTCGTGATCAGGACCGAGGTGGGGTAGTAGACGGCAAGTTCTTTCGTCTTGTCCGGCCAGCCGAGCGTGGAAAAGGGCCAGAGCGCTGAGGAGAACCAGGTGTCGAGCACGTCCGTCTCCTGGCGTAATTTTTTGCTCCCGCATTTGCCGCATGTTGCGGCATCGGTGCGGCTGACCGTGATGGTCCCGCAATCATCGCAGTACCAGGCCGGAATGCGGTGGCCCCACCAGATCTGGCGCGAGATGCACCAGTCCTTGATGTTCCGCATCCACTCGAAGTAGGTGTTCTCCCAGCCCTTGGGGATGATCCGCACGCTTCCGTCCTCGACCGCTTTGATCGCCGACCCGGCAAGCGGGCCGGTTTTCACGAACCACTGGGGCGACAGGTAGGGCTCCACCACGGACCTGCAGCGGTAGCACTTGCCGATGGAATGGGCGTGATCGTCCGTTTTAATGAGGAGGCCGCGGGCCTGCAAAAGCTCCACGACCATGCCGCGCGCCTTCTTTGCCGGCTTGCCCGCGATCTGCTTCAATACCTCGGGAAGCACGTCCGGGATGTCGGAAAGAATCTCGGCCTTGTCATCGAGCATCTTGATGCGCCGAAGTTCCGGCTTCTGGCGCTGGCCTGCCTCGTAATCGTTAAAATCGTGGGCGGGCGTGACCTTGACCGCGCCGGTGCCGAATTCGAGGTCGACGAGGATCGAATCGCCGATGATCGGGATCTTTCTGTTGGTAAGCGGCAGATCAACGGTCTTGCCGATGAGGTCTTTATACCGCGGGTCGAGCGGGTGCACGGCAACTGCTGTGTCGCCCAGCATGGTCTCGGGACGGGTGGTGGCTACCGTGAGCCGGATGTTGTGGTCGTGGGAGAGCGGATAGGCGATGTGATAGAGCTTGCCTTTTTCGTCCTCGTGCTCGACTTCGATGTCGGAGAGTGCGGTGTGGCATCTTGGGCACCAGTTGATCAGGCGCTCGCCGCGGTAGATGAGCCCTTCTTCATACAGCGTCACAAAGACCTCGCGCACTGCCTTTGACAGCCCTTCGTCCATGGTAAAGCGTTCCCGCTCCCAATCGCAGGACGCGCCCATGCGTTTGAGCTGGCTGATGATCCGCCCGCCGTACTCCTTCCGCCACTCCCAGACCTTTTCGACGAACTTTTCCCGTCCGAGCGCATGGCGGTCGATATTTTCCTTCGCAAGCTGGCGTTCCACCACGTTCTGCGTTGCAATGCCTGCGTGGTCCGTGCCCGGGACCCAGAGCGTGTTCCTGCCCGACATGCGCATCCAGCGCACCAGGATGTCCTGCAGCGTGGAGTTGAGCGCATGGCCGATGTGGAGCGAGCCGGTCACGTTCGGCGGCGGGATCACGATCGAGAAAGGAACGCCGCCGGCGTTCGGGTCGGCATGGAAATAGTTCTTCTCAAGCCAGATGTCGTACCACTTCTGCTCAACTGATCCCGGTTCGTAGGATTTAGATAATTCGTGTGATGACATCGACGATACGCTCCTTACCTGATATGACCGCGCTGAATAAAAAGAGGGGAGCAAGTCCCCTCTGTAATTACCTTTGAACTCCGAATGGTGGACTCTTACCTGTCACGTCTCCATTGCCTTGAGCCGTTCTATCTCCGCTTTGATCAGCTGTTCGGCGAGCGGCGGGATCACTTCCCAGGCGACTCTCTCGATAACGTCCCGCGCGATTTCCCGGGCGATCTTCGAGACCGCTTCCTCAAGCCCCCTTCTCACGGTGTCATCGGAGATCTTCGGAATCGGCGGTGGAGGCATGTCTTTGAACACGTCCGCTGCCATTTTGGAGAGGGTTTTTTCGGCCATGCTGCGCAGTTCGCCCTCGGGCAGGACTGCCGTCTGCGGGGCGGGTATTTTTTCAAAAGCCTGTTTAGCCATCCGTGCGACGGTCTCTTCCACGATCTTCCGGAGTTCAGGCTCGGGCACGGTAGGCGGCTGTGCCGGCGCTCCTGCCGGCTTCGGCTGCTGCGGGGCGGCGGGAGCGGGAGCGGCCGGCTTCGGAGCAGAAGGAAGAGCGGTCTTCGGCGGCGTTTCCATGGCCAGGTCGAAGTCTTCAAAGGAAACGATCTCGGGTCGCGGCTCTTCCGCAGACTCGGTCAGTCCAAGGCCTTCGCGCATTTCTTCCACGGCCTTGGCGCCGATCGGCAGCGCCGTCGCGCTCTCCTGCGCCGGAGATTCTTCAACCTCCTCTACTTCCGGCTCTACTTCATAGACGGACTCTTCCTCAGCCGGGGACGCCGTCATACGCGAAAGTTCCTCGTGCGTAGGCGCTTCCTGTATGATTTCGAAAATGTCCGACGGCGCCGCCTGTTTTGGTCCGGCGGCCGGCTTCGCAGGAGGCGGGAACGCGGCCGGGCGCGGGGGCGCCGGCGCTGCGGGAGCAGGTTCGGCGAGACGCGGCGGAGCTGCGGCAAGCGCTTTTTTTACCTTGCCGATAAGTTCCTGCGACTCGAAGGGTTTGGCGATATGGTCGAGAATTCCCGCTTGCTTCCCTTTCGCGGCATCGTACGTATCATCCCTGCTCATCATGAGGATGACCGGCGTCCGTGCGAGTTCGGGCGTCTGTTTCAATCGTGCGGCGAGGCTGTAGCCGTCAACACGCGGCAGGTCCACGTCCACCAGCACCACGTCGGGCACCACCCGTGCAGCCTCGTTTAAGGCCGTGTCCCCGTCGCTCACACAGGCGACCTCATAGTCTCTTCCGGAAAAAAGCATTTCCACCACTTTCTGGATGGTGATGCTCTTGTCCGCCAATAAAATCTTAACCGGCATGTAACAACCTTTCAAAATCGAGGATCATGACTTCCTGATCGTCTTCGACTACCAGCCCTTTTACGTACTGCGGCTCTATCCCCGGCGTCTTCTCCGGCGCAGGTGCAGCGGACGGGTCCTCCAGCTTCGCCATCTTGACCACGCTGTCCACGATAATACCGAAGGGGATGCTTTTTTCTTCAAGCAGGATGATGCTCTGGCCGGGACCGGGCTGGTCCTTCTCCAGAGCCGTGAATCCGATCGGCGCCGCCTTGCTCAGGCCGAGCCGCTGTGCGATGTTGAAGACCGGATACAGGGTCCCGCGGTAATCGATCAACCCCTCGACGTAGGAATAAGAAAGCGGCACCGGCCGTGATTTGCGCCAGGGCAGAATTTCAATCGCCCCGCTGAGCCGTACGCCGAATAATCTTCCCGACAGGATAAAGGTCAAATAGCTGCTCGTCATGGCAGCAATCCGTCTTCGTTCAGGAGAAGAACGATGTTCTCTTTATACCTCAGCGCCCCGCTGTAATACTGCAGGGTGGGGTTGATGACGCCTTTCGGCAGCGGAAGCGGTTTCTGCTCGGTGTCCATAATTTCCGCCACCGCGTCGACCAGGAGCCCAACCGTGCCTTTGACGCTTTTGACCACCAGGAGGGTCGCCCCAAGGGCTCCCGGGAGCTGAAAAATCTTTTTAATATTCAGCACGGGAATCAGTTTGCCCCGGAACTCGATTTTCCCCTCGAACATCGCGGTCAAATTCGCGTCTTTCTGGATATCGCGCGGCACCATGATCTCGAGCAGTCTCGTAATAGGGAGCGCATAGCTCTCGCCGCCCAGTGATAATATCAGAAAACGCGTCCGGTCATCCATATGTTTTAGGGGGTTATGCCCGACCTGCCAAAGCGGCGCGGCTCAGCAGTTTTTTGAGAGCTCCGAGCATTTCCTGTTCTTCGAAGGGCTTCACCAGGTAGTCCTGGGCGCCCATGTCGATGGCTTTCTGCCGATGTTTGTCTCCTGCTCGCGAGGTGAGGACAATGACGGGGACATTCATGAGTTCCGGACTCTTCCGCATTTCCGCCATGAGATCATACCCGTGCATGACGGGCATTTCAAGGTCGGTGATCACCGCATCGAATTTTATCCGGCCCATGATATTGAGCGCCTCCATACCGTCCGGCGCCACTTCCACATCATACCCCG
This sequence comes from Nitrospirota bacterium, assembly GCA_021783455.1. Classification (GTDB taxonomy): domain Bacteria; phylum Nitrospirota; class UBA9217; order UBA9217; family UBA9217; genus JAJYKN01. Next base: position 10,745 of record JAJXTW010000077.1, read on the forward strand.
TGCGGTCAAGGAAACGCTGAACATACTTGCGGATGCTGATGGAATCGTCGACGACCAGCACCTTCGGCTTCCGCTTCGCGGCTTCCGGCGCCGGGGCCTCTTTGGTCGTGACCACACGGGCCTTGGTCGTGCCCGCCGCTTCATCGCCGAACAACGATGCAATGTTGAGGATAAGCCGCACGCTGCCCTCGCCTGAGATCGTTGCCCCGGAAAAAAGCTTGATGCCTTTCAGGTAATCACCCAGCGATTTCACCACGATTTCTTCGCGGCCGGTGATCTCTTCCACCATCAAGGCGAGCTTCTTCTCCGCCATGCCGAGGATCAGCGTCGGGTGGCGGTACGTGTCGTCTTTTTTGGGAAACTTGCTCACCCCGAACAGTTCGTTCAGCTTGACGAGCGGGAGCAGCGAACCGCGGAGGCTCACCATTTCCTCTCCTGCGGCCCGCTGGATATCCTTGTAGGAAAACCGCGTCGTCTCTTCGACCAGGTTCATGGGCACGGCAATTTCCTGGTCTTTGAGTTTTACGATCAGCGCCTGGGCAATGGCGAGCGTAAGCGGGAGCCTGATGACGAACTTGGTCCCCACGCCTTTTGCCGTTTTGATTTCGATCCTGCCGTTGATGCGCGCGAGATGCGTGGAGACCACATCCATGCCGACGCCCCGGCCCGAGACCTTACTGACCGTTGCGGTGGTGGAAAAACCGGGGCGGAAGATCAGGTTGA
>JAJXTW010000078.1 GCA_021783455.1 Nitrospirota bacterium
ACGAGATTGTTGACATGAGTATGAAGCATGATAGGCAAACCGTCCCGTTCGACCCCGACAACAATAAAATCCGTGTTCCCTTCGTACGATATATCGTGTTTTACCAGATAGAGCGCCGTGCCGGGGAAGAACAGTTCCCAGAGCCTTCCGGGATTGGGAAGGTACGCCCGCGCCATCCTGCCCTTGACCGTACATTCAACAATGAACCGGTTCGGCCTGCGCACAAAAACACCTTTGACAGTTTTGCGAAAAAATTCCATGCTCCATAGTACCTAAAAGCCCGGAGCTTGTCACCCCATTCTCGCTCACGTTGCATCTCGCCTTTGTCTGTTTACTTCCCCTGATTGACTTTAGAATTCTTCAAAGAGCATCACAAACCGAACAATCTGCATGTTCCGGCACATCACTTTTTACTGCATGATATACTGAACAGGTTGTTGAAAAAGTCTTTTAGCCGTCTTTGCGAGCGAAGCGAAGCAATCTCGCGGGTAAACAAATCGATAAGTTCTGGATTGCCGCGTCGCGAAGAACGCTCCTCGCAATGACGTAGCCGGCGTTTCTCAACAGCCTGTTAAAGCGCGCCTGGCGAAGCAGTTATTGCAGCCGATTGCCGTTACGGCACCTGTTTTAGAAACACGCCATTGCCGGGTTAGTATGATTCCATTGTCTCTGCTTAAAGCCGAAGGATATCTCTGCGCCAAATCCTCTGCAACAGCGGACAAGCTCTGGCCGAGCTGCTTATCGCCGTCACGTTCCCATCGCAACCGCTTTTGCCGCAAAGCTTTACGATAGCTTATTGATCCCTCTCGCCCCGCCAAAATAAAAAGCCCTCGTGAACACGACGAGGGCTTTTTGCTACTTACGGATGAAAGCCGATCTTACAGCCAGTACTCGGGATACTTTCTGTGCTCCGCGAGATTGTTGACGATCAGGGCAACGAGCAGCAGGATGACGGCCCCGGCGCCTGCGGGAAGGAGTGCGTAGAGATAGCCGAGGCTGTGGACCTTAGGGCCGCCGATCACGGCAATCAGGGCCGTAGCGCCTCCGGGGGGATGCAATGTTTTTGTTACCAACATGACCACGATGGCAAGTGAAACGGCCAGGGCAGCGGCAAGCCAGATCGTCTCGCCGAAAAACTGATAACAAGCAACCCCGGCAAGGCCCGACAGCACATGGCCGCCCACAAGGTTCCTGGGCTGGGCAAGGGGGCTTTTAATCGCGGCGTAGACGAGGACGGCTGACGCGCCAAAGGAACCGATCAAAAGGGACAAATCGCGGGGCTCAAAATAGCGCGACGAAAGATAGGAGCAAAGCCCGATGCCGATCACGGCGCCGAACCAGGACCAGATCAGGTCATGAACCGGCCCTGCCGGCGGGCTTTTTGCGCCGCCTTTCATCTTTGATACATATTCTGAGATCGTCATAGTATTCTCTTGAGCCGTCACCCAACCTTACGGCTTTTTCCTATGGCTCGTACTATATCGGCACGGGCGATAATGCCGACAAGCTTCCCCTCATCATCCACGACCGGCAGCCGTTTTATCCTGCGTTCGTCGAGAATATTCGCCACTTCTCCGATATCATCATCCGCCTTTGCCGTGATAGGCGGAAAACTCATGACATCCTCGACCTTGCTTCCGGTCTTCCTGGCAGGCACAGGCTCGCCCAGGATGTTGCGCAGGATGTCCTTAAAGGTATGTTCCCGCTTCATGCCGGCCAGGGTCAGGACATCGGCCTCGCTGACGACCCCGATCACACGATTGTCGTCATCAACAACAGGCATCCCGCTGATCCTGTGCTCGGAAAGAAGCCGCGCAGCCTCGTGCAGATCTTCGTGGCGGTGAATCGTGACGACGTTTTTCGTCATAACTTCCCGCACGGGCATCTGAAAGGCTACGCGTTCCTGGGCATGACGAAGGGCCATTTCGTAGATCTTTTTCAGGTCCTCTTCGGTGACGTCCACGTAGGCCTTCATCTCCTCGAGCGCGGCGCGCAGGTCGTCATCGGATAGATTACAGGAGTTCAAAAGCGGATTTTCCATACGTTCTCAGTCCTCGCACGATGAAGAAGATTATACCAACAACAGAAACAGGAGAATATGACGCAGATCATAAGGCGGAAAAATATTTCAGGTAATCCGTTCCTCCGCCTTGGTCACGATCCAATAAACGAAACCCACGACGAGAATGGCGGCAATAAGGTAATAGATCGATTCCGGCTTTTCGTGTTTGAGCGTGGCGATCATGGTCTCCCGTATCATCGTAACGAGCGCAACGCCCACGAACACACTGATATGGAATTTGCCTCCTTTGAGATGGGCGATCTCGGTGTTCATGAGCTCGATCATGAGCCAGAGCAGCAGCATGGACCCGAGCGCCGAAATAATGCCCCCGACCACGTCCCCGGTCAGGAGGTGCAGGACGTCCTGCACGAAGAGCCACACGACGCCGATCGTAAGACCGATGAGGGCGACCACTAATATCAGATTGGTCGTTTGGGAGAACCGTTCGGCAAAAGTAATCAGCGCGCTTCTGACCTTGTAAACAGGGGAAAAGGTCCTCATCTCTTCTTCAATATACGAACTCGTGATCACGTCGAGGCTGATGTCGAGGATCTTGCCCACGGAGATGATCTTGTTGGTCGCCTCAGCCTTGTCCTCCTCCAGTTTCTGCAAGATGCCGATGCAGGCGTTCTTGACGAGGTTGACGGCCCGGTTCATATAGTGGGTGTCCACTTTATGCTTTACGTGGGTGGCGCCGATCCTGATGAGCTTCTCATAGTAGCGGTTATCGTAAACGCCGGAAAACAATTCGAGAAACCACTCCCGCTGCGCTCCGAAGACGTGTTTTTTCCTCGATTCCTCGGTAAAGAACTGCGCAGCCCCCTTGGTGCCCATGATCCAGAGGCTGAGCGTGCCCATGATCTCATCGGCTTGTTCTTCCATGAGCGGACGCAGTTTCGCGAGGCGTTCCTCGTCCTCAGACGTAAAACGGTAATCATGTTTAATGTCTCGAAATGATCTCATAAATCCCTACCACCTGCCTTTCCGAAGAGCTTGACAATAACGGGGGGCGGAAGGGAATAGCCTTCGCCCGTCCATCCCCCGTTGAACAAAGATTTTTTATGGCCTTGCTTTACAACGTCGTTGTATTTCTCGCGTGGGTGATCGGCATCAATAGAAACAACCGCTTTCGTAGCCGCTTTTAGCGAGACATCCGCGGCAAAACAGAACCATGCCCCCTCCTTTCAAAGGAGGCTTGTTTTATTCCCAGCCCTCCATCACCGTTTTGTGAGATTTTTTGTAAGGGAACTTTTCCATGAGCTTATTGAGCGGCAGTTTCTGATCTCCCTCCCGCATGGCATGAAGCAGGACCACCGATGCCCAGTAATCGTTGTAGTATTCCGTGTTCTGGAGCTGGACAGGGACGCCTTTTTCGTTCACCCGGTGGCAGGCAGAGCACGTTACCGGTCCCGCATACTTATTGTCCGGGCTGAACTGGAGCGCCTGCTCGTGGGACGTGAGGTCCACGGTCTCTTTCGGGCCTTCGTAGCGGACCGGGTACAAGCCGTGAATGGACTCGTGGCAGGACTGACAGGCGATGGTTCCATGCGCTTTGGAATAACGATAGAGCGAATATTTGTTCGGCTGGTCGATGGGGAAATAGGCCCCGCCCCCGCTCTCCACAAAGGGCGCCAGGTGGCAGTCGGCGCAGTGGGGCTCTGATGCGGCGAGCCACCAATCTTTTCCGCCTGATGCGCCGTCATAGGGCACGGCAGCGCCCTCGCTTGCGTTCCAGGCCAGGAGCTTGAGCTTTCCGGCGCTGTCCTTCGTCGCCTTGACCATCGTTGCGCCGGTGTGGGTGCCCCAGAAACTGCCGAGCGGATCACCTTCCGCGCCCACGATTGGATCGGCGAAATAATTCTTAAACTTCACGGCATCGCCGTTGGCAACGGCTTTAACGACCTCTGCGATCGGTTTGTCCCTGAGCGTTGTTCCCTCCTGGGACGAGGCAGAGGAAAGATCGTCCTGCCGGTAAAGCGCCTGGGCCAGGCTGTTGTGGCAGTTGGAACAATACAATCCCCTGAGCTTCTTGACCGTTTTGCCGTTTTCGTTTTTCATGCTCACTTCTTTGATATACCATTTCCCGATCTGGTTCAGGAAAAAGGGCGGTTTCACGTCGGGGTTCGTATGGGCGTCTCTGCGGAGATAGCAGCCTCCGCCCGCGGTGCGCACATCGGCTTTGGAAAACCGCGGGTTCCCTTCCTCGTCCACGATATCGTAGGGATTGTTCTTCGGTTCGTTCATCTCCCCTTCCTGCCAGTGGGTGGGATGGCAGGCCTGGCAGCTCTGGGTCCTGCCGGCCTTGTCCGGCATGGGGATGAACGCTGCGTGGGCTGCATGGATCGCTTCGGTCAGGGGCTTCGCCTTGACGGCTGTGTAGCCGGTCGCGCCGGGCCGCGGTTCCTGCAGGTTGCCGGAAACATTGTCTCCGTGGCAGTCTGCGCAATTGACCGGACCGTTCGCGCCGAGGCGGTTCGACGATGCGTCGGAATTATAGTCCTTCAGGAACGCGGTGCCCGCATGCTTGTCGTGCAGTTCGAGGATGTTGATGGACGCGGACGACAGGCGGGCCATGAATTCCGTCACGTCGGGATAGTTCTTTTTCCAGTAGGCATATTCCTTGTCAAAGGCCGAGAGCCCTTCTTCCCGCGACAGCTTTGCCGCTTTGCCCTGTCCGGAATGGCAAACGTAGCAATTCGGCATGTCAACGGGGTTGGTGCCGAAGAATTCGACGCGCTTTCCTTCCGACAGAACCGGCTTTCCGTCCTTGTCCCGGAGCTCGACCTGGGAGTACTGGTAGGGCTGGAATTCACGCGGCGACACGCTTCGAAGCGTGCCTTTCCGCTGGCTGTCGGTGAAGGCAGTGAGCGGCAGGCCGAGAGCGTCCCAGAGATAGGACGACGTCAGCGTCAGCGGAACGTTCTTCACCTCCGGGATGAGCGTGTCGGTGAAGACCTTGTTGCCTCCCGTGCTCCCGGCATAGGCAAGGTAGCCGCCGGCAAGGCTTTTCCCCGACGGGCCCGAATCGATGGGGACCTGGATCTCTTTTCCCACGTGGAGCCGCTTCGCCTCGGTCCAGTCCGGCGGCAGCGTTCCCTCCAGGTCCTTATAGATGAACAAATGGGTCCAGACGTAGTTCGCCATGTTGTCGCCGGGCTTGTCCATCTTCCCGTCGCCGAAGACGTCCTTGGACACCTGCCAGTACCGCATCTTGTTCCCTTCGCTGTAGCTGTTGTCACGCACGGAATAATAGAGATTCAGGCCGTCGTCGGGAGAAAGCAGCTGAGGCAGTTCCCCTCCCGCGCCGGTCCTGACGGCCTGGGCCTGGATGCTGTTGTAGGGCGGGATAACGCAGCAGTATGAGATGTCGAAGCCCACACAGTGCATGCCCAGTTCGTAATTAATGAAAATCGTGTAGGGGTTTTTAGGATCATAGAGAGTCACGGTTTTCCCCGAACTATCTTTGACCGTGACTGTTTTTGTGAAGCGCTGCCTAAAGGGAGGGTTTGAATCATAGCCCTGCTGAGGGCTCCCGAAAACCGCCGCTCCAGCGCCTGTCAGGATAGCAGCCAAAAAAAAGACGACTCGTGCAAGATACTTGCTTTTCATGATAGTTCCTCCTTGTCTGGTAATCGGACTTTTGAAAAAATTCTTGGAATAGAATCACCCGGCAAGATCCCTCAGTCTGCTGCTCGGATCATGATTAACTCCCTCCGGCATTACGTTTCAGATTTTTACGAAAGCGTCTTTGCTCGCGCCGCACACGGGACAGACCCAGGAATCCGGTATTTGTTCAAAGGGCGTTCCCGGTGCCACGCCGCCGTCCGGATCGCCTACTGCGGGGTCATAGATCCAATCACAAACCGTGCATTTCCACTTGTCCATTCTCGTTCTCCTCGGATGTCAATATTCAGTTCCTGTTATCCTTATTGCAAAAGATTGCATAAATCACAACTAAGTCGCGTAGCCGTGCTTAATTTACTACTCAGACAAAAAACGAGATTAGTATTGTTTGAAAAAGAAAAACGACGAATAGTAAAAATATAGCAGATTCCGAACGCTCAATGAGCCGTCAGGTCGAGCATTTTTTGTTATCCCAACCTTTTTTTGAAACGAAGCGAGCTGAGCACGAACACCACGACTCCCAGGAGCAGAAGAGCGGCCATTTGGGGCCAGAGGATGGCAATACCATTCCCTTTCAGGAATATCCCGCGAATGATGATGAGGAAATATCGGAGAGGGTTCATATAAGTCGCGTACTGGAACAGGACCGGCATGTTCTCAATAGGAAACATAAAACCCGAAAGAAGGATCGCCGGCATGTAAAAGAAGAACGCGGCCATGAGCGCCTGCTGCTGGGTCTTTGCGATCGTTGAGATAAAGAGTCCGATGCCCAGCACGGACAGGAGATAAATGGCGGTGCACAGCGGGAGGAGCCAGAGGGGGCCGTTTATGGGAATATTGAACACGAGCACGCCGAATGCCGTAATGAGGACCATGTCGAAAAAAGCAATGACGGCAAAGGGTATGGTTTTCCCGAGGATGAGTTCAACGGGCTTGAGCGGCGTGACCATCAGCTGTTCCATGGTCCCGATTTCCCGTTCGCGCACCACCGCCATTGACGTCAGCAAAAGCGAGGTCAGCATGATCACCATGGCGATGACGCCGGGCACATTATAATTTTTGCTTTTCAGCTCTGGGTTGTACCAGGCGCGCTCCCGGACATCGATGGCCGCAGGGAACCGTGCTGAAGGGGCCGCCCTGTCCTGAGCATATGTTTTGATGATACTGTTGGCGTAGCCGAGGGCGACAACAGCCGTATTCGAGTCCGTGCCGTCGGCAAGCACCAGGACTGAAGTCGGGATTCCGCGCGAAAGCTCTTGGCCGAACTTCGGATCGATCTGGAGCGCAAGGGTGACCGCGGCCCGGTCGAGCAGGCCCTGCAGTTGGGCCGGGGTTTCCGGCCTGCTGCGAATGGTGAAATAACCCGACGCCGCGAATCTTTGGACCAGTTCCCTGCTTTCAAACGTGTTGTCACGGTCCAGTACAGCGGTCTGGATATTATTCACATCGGTCGTGACCACGAAACCGAAAACAAGGGTCTGGAGAAAAGGGACCACGAAAACGATCGCCTTCATCCGCCGGTCACGCAGGATCTGGATGAATTCCTTGATCACCATCTGCTTTATTCGTTCAATCCCCTTGTGCATTCTTTCTGCTCCTGGTTTGCACTCTGATGATAAAAAATCGGATTTACCGCAGAGTCGCAGAGGGCGCGGAGAAAAACTGTTAATCTTTTAGTTTTTTCCTCCGCGTCTCAGCGTCTCGGCGGTGAAATTTTGACCTTTTACGAATGCATCAGCTATGTTTTAAACTATTTTTTTCTTAAACTTCCTGTTTGCAACGACAAAAATAATCACAGCGAAAACGAGGAGGAATATCGCATCACCCATAAGGATCGCGAGCCGATTTCCCTTCAGGAAGATGCCTTTCAGCACAACGATAAAATATCGGGCAGGGACGATCCGCGAAATGAATTGGAGCGGCGCCGGCATATTCGATATGGCGAACATGAACCCCGACAAAAGAAAGGCGGGAAGAAAGGTCGCCACCATGGCGATCTGGCTTGCCTCGAGCTGGGACTTGGCGGCAATGGATATGACAATACCCAATCCGAGCGCTCCGAAGAGAAAAACGCTCGTTACCACGCCCAGGATAAGCACGTTTCCTTTAAAAGGGACCTCGAACAGGAAGATTGCCATCACGACCGCCATGATCATGTCGATAAACCCGATCAGGAAATAGGGCACGAGCTTGCCGAGCACCAGTTCTTCGGTTTTCACCGGCGTTGAGATCAGTTGCTCCATGGTCCCCCGCTCCAGCTCCCGGACAAAGGTAAGGGACGTGAGAAGCGCCGCGATCACCATCATGATGACCGCGATCAGGCCGGGGATGATGAAGTTCCGCGACTTGAGGTCCGGGTTGTACCAGACCCGGATCCGCGGATCGATCAGGGGCCGCGTCGGGCTGCCCCCTGTGCGTTGGCTGAAAAGCTCCGTGAGCGCCGAAAGGTACCCCAGCGCGATCGTCGCAGTATTGGAATCGCTCCCGTCCACGATCACCTGGAGCTGAGCGGTGGTGCCGCTCCCGATCGTCTTGGCGAAGTCAACGGGGATCGATACAGCCACCCGTGCCTTGCCCGCGTCCAGATAACCGTCGATCTCGCGCTGGCTCGCGGCATTGCGGACGATCGTGAAGTAACCCGATGCGGTGAGTTCCCTCAGGAGCTCCCTGCTTAAACTGCTTTGGTCGGCGTCGTACACGATCGTCGTGAGGTTGTTCACGTCGAGCGTAATGGCATATCCGAAGATCAACAGCAGGAGCACGGGCATGATGAAAGCCATGGCCAGGCTCAGGGGGTCGCGCCGGATCTGGAGGATCTCTTTTTGGGCTATGGCTTTGATGCGGATGAGTTTCATGGTCAATACCGTGAATAGTGAAAATTAAAGAGTGAGGATAACCGCGATAGAGAGGGTCTCCTGACTCCTGACTTTTACGACGCCTCTATCAGCGTGACGAACACGTCTTCCAGCGACGGAACGATCTTATCGATCCTGTGCACGGCAACGTCCGACTCCTCCAGGATTTGCCTGATATGAGGAACAGCAGCTGACGCGCTTTCCACCGTGGCGTGCAGGAGGCTGCCGAAAACAGCGGCGTCGATCCCCGCCCGTCCGAGGGACTCCAAAGCGGCAACGAGCGGCTCTGCCTCGATCTCCAGGACATCCCGTTTCATGTGGTCTTTCCGCAGCTCGTGCGGCGTTCCTTCTGCGATGATCCTGCCGCGGTAAATAAGCGCGAGCCGGTCGCAGTAATCCGCTTCGTCCATGTAGTGAGTCGTGACAAAGACCGTGGTCCCTGCTTTTGCCATTTCATAAATCAAAGCCCAGAAGTTTCTCCGGGAGATCGGGTCCACGCCAGAGGTGGGTTCGTCCAGAAAAAGGATCGACGGCTCATGCAAAATCGCGCAGCCCAGGGCCAGCCGCTGTTTATACCCGCCGGGAAGGGTCCGGGTCAGCGCGCTCCTCCTGTCCCTGAGACCTGCCATCTCGATCGCCCATTCTCTGCGTTCCGTTTTTTTTGCATCCGCAACGCTGTAAATGCCGCTGAAGAAATTAATGTTTTCCTCTACCGTCAGGTCGTCATACAGGGAGAACCGTTGGGACATGTAGCCGATATTCTGTTTGATCTCTTCGGACCCGGTGATGATATCGTGGCCGCCCACCGTTCCCTTCCCGGCCGTGGGCAACAGCAGGCCGCAGAGCATGCGGATGGTCGTGGACTTGCCCGCCCCGTTGGGGCCGAGAAAGCCGAAGATCTCCCCTTTGCCGACTTCGAGACTGATGTTGTCCACGGCCACAAAGTCGCCGAAGGTGCGGGTGAGGTTCTCTATTTTAACGGCAGTATTGTTTTGATTCATGGATTCTCTCGTTCGAGCCTGTATCATTTCTCCACCATCGCAATGAACACGTCTTCCAGGGACGGGAGGATCTCGCGGAAATCTTTTACTTCGATGCCCATCTGCTTCAGGTCATTGATGATCCCGGCGACAGCCGTGTTTTTCTCAAGAGAGATATGCAGCCTGTCGCCGTAGAGGCCCACCTGGGTAACGCCGTGGATTGTTTTCACCGGGGCAACAAGGGAGCGCGCGTTGTCCGACCATACTTCAATCATCGATATATCGAGCGAATTCCTGATCTTCTTGGGTTCATTCTCTATCAGGATCCTGCCTTTGTGCATCAATCCGATCCGCGTGCACCGCTCGGCCTCGTCAAGGTAGGCCGTTGACACGAGGATCGTCACGCCTTCCTTCAGAAGATCGTACAGGATTTTCCAGAAATCCCTGCGCGAAACCGGGTCCACGCCGTTTGTCGGTTCGTCGAGAAACAGGACCTCCGGCGTATGGATGAGCGCGCAGGCGAGTCCGAGCTTTTGTTTCATGCCGCCGGACAGTTTCCCCGCAAGCCGGTCTTGAAACGGCGCAAGGTTGCTGAACCCGAGGAGCCGTTCGATCCGAGTTGAACGGGCTTTTTGAGGCACATCGTAGAGATCGGCATAAAAAACGATGTTCTCCATGACCGTCAAGTCTTCGTAGAGACCAAAGCGCTGCGACATATAGCCGATCTTTTCCTTGATCAGTTCGCCCTGGGTAATTATGGAGCTGCCGGCCACCCACGCGTCGCCGGAGGACGGGTCCATGATCGCGGCAAGAAGCCGCATGGTGGTCGTTTTGCCCGCTCCATCGGGCCCCACGAGGCCATAGAGCTCGCCTTTCCGAATTTCAAGGTTCAGACGATCGACGGCAACGTTGTCCCCGAAGGATTTGGCAAGGTCGGCTGTTTTAATCATGGATTTATTCACTGGCATTTTCGAACTCTGAACTTTGAACTTATTTTACCAATATCTCCACGTCCGCGGGCATGCCCGGCTTCAATTCATTGTTCTGGTTTTTCACACTCACTTTCACGCCGAACACAAGCTTGACCCGCTCTTCCCTGGTCTGAACATTCTTCGGGGTAAACTCGGCTTCCGATGATATATAGGTCACCGTGCCTTCATACCGCTTGTTCGGGAACGTGTCCACCGAGATTTCGGCTTTCTGCCCGAGTTTGACGAGGCCGAGTTTGTCCTCCTTGACATACACTTTGACCCAGGGATTTTCCAGATCGCCCAGGGTGAACACCGGCATGCCGGCGTTCACGGTCTCGCCCGCTTCAACGTCTTTTCTGAGCACCACGGCGGCAAGCGGCGCATAAATGACGGAGTCCCTGAACCGCACCTCGGCTGTCCGGAGCGCGGCGCGGGCCATCCGATGCTGCGACCGGGCTTCATCATAAGCGGTCTTTGCGGCATCCATCTGCTGGGGAGATATAACGCCGCCCCGAAAGAGCGTCAAAAAGCGTTCATAGTCTTTTTGCGCCTTATCCAGCCGGGCTTCTGCGTTCTGGACGTTCGCCCTGTTCTGGGCGACCACCGTCTCAAACTCATCGTTATCGAGCTGCGCGATCCGGTCGCCCCGGGCAACGGCCCTGCCCTCATCCGTAAAAAGGGCTTTTACCCGCCCCGCAACTTTCAAACCCACGTTCACCTCGGTCACTTCCACGTTGCCCGACAGCGGCAGTGTCCCCGTATCCCGGGAGTTCTTGAGCCGGTAAAGGACGATCGCGGTGATGATGACCGCGGCGATAATAAGCACTGCCACAAGTCTTTTCTTCATCGGACGGCCTCCGC
>JAJXTW010000079.1 GCA_021783455.1 Nitrospirota bacterium
ACACAACGTCCCTAAGTTCCTTTCAGCCTCCTGCATAACAACGCCTGTCCCGATTGTCGAGAAGAATTTACAGGCAGTCAGCCTTGACTCGCCGGTGTTCCTGCTATTGTCCCTGCTCGACGCTGTCCCCGTTCCCTCTTGACTTTCATCACTCCTTTGCCTATTCTCAGGGGGAATCCGGCCCTTCGCTTCGTAGGGGAACCCCATTTATCCTTTGCCTATGCTGGTCCGAAAATATGTAATACTCGTCGCCCTGGCGATCGCCGCGCTGTTCACTTTCCTTTCCAATGGGAAAGCTGCCTGCGCTGACGCCGCGTACCTTGCCTGGGCTGCGGAAGAAAACGGCTCTGCGCCCGGAACGCCTGTTGCACAGCAAGAGGTGCGAACAGCGCCCACAAATTCCTCGCTTCAGGCGCAACCCGGAGAAAGCGGGTCCGGCACACAGCAGGAGCTGCAAACAGCTCCCACAAGTTCCCCGCCTGCGCCGAAACCTGAGGAAAGCGGGCCGGGGATGCAGCACGAACTGCAATCAGCTCCCACAAGTTCATCTCCTCCTCCGAAACCTGAGGAAAGCAGGCAGGAGACGACGTTTGTAGATGTGCTGCACGGCAAAATGTCGGAGAAGCTTCTGACGACTGCCGCCTGGATGGATTCTTTTTTCGCCGATGAAAACTATGTGAAGGAAGTCAACCGATCGTACGTGCGGTTCCGGTATGATATGTTCAAGGAAGATGGGTTTCCTGCGACATTAAAACCGGCCGTGGATCTGCGGCTGTCACTCCCGCAGTTGGAGCGGAGGACACACCTTGTGTTTGCGGCTGAACCGACCTCACCCGTCACCGGCCCCAATGCTCCGGTAAAAACAGCTGCCGAACGCTTCGGGACAACGGAGGCGGCGCACTTGACAACGGCACTTCAATACTTTTTCCGGACTACACCCAGGGAAAACGCCCAGATCATGACCGGCCTCCAGTTAAGTAAATTCCAACCCGTCCTGTTTATCTCGCCCCGCTACCGCGCGCTCTTCCCCTATGCCGTTTGGCAGCTCCGGTTTACCCAGGAACTCCTCTGGAGAACGGACACTGCCTGGCAGACCGATTCGCGATTTGAATTGGAACGGCAGCTGAAGGACCTTTTCTTTCGCACGACCCTTGACGGAGTCTGGGCCTCACGAACCATGGGATATTTCTACAGTCTAAGCTTTCTGCTGCGCGAGCCCTTCGGTCCGAACCATGCCGTAGATTATGAGTGGATCAACAACTATCAAACTCTGCCGGTTAATGAACTGACGGAAATTGACTTCAGGATCAGGTATCGCCACAACTTCTGGCGCGAGTGGTTGTTCTTTGAAGTGGCGCCCCAGATGAGGTTCCCGCGGGACCATAACTTTGACAGGATCCCCGGCATCCTGTTCAGGCTCGAACTGTTTTTCGGAAGGAATCCGGGATAGGAGCGGACAAAGGCGGCGCTTACCGCCGGAATACGCAGGTCCCGGACAGCGTCAGATTTTTTCATCCACCCGGCTAAAGTCTATATACCCCCGTTCCACGTCCGTATGCACAAGCTGCACACGAACACGGTGTCCCACGTCCAGACCTTCAAAACCGCTCGACAGCCTTCCTTCAATGGGGGGATGCAGGAGCCGGACCCAGGTGCCTTTCGCGGCCGCGCCAGTGACGACGGCGTCAAACCGCTCGCCGATCCGGCGCTCCAGCAACATGGCTGCCGCGGATTTTCTGACCTGCCGCTCTACTTTTTTGGCAGCGTCCTCTTTTTCCGTGCAGTGCCTTGCCAGCGTCGCAAGCTCCGCCTCGTCGTAGGGAAGGGCGTTGCCGTCAATGGCCGCCTTGAGCAGGCGCTGCGTAATCACGTCAGGGTAGCGCCGGTTCGGGGCCGTGGAATGTGCGTAGTCCCGGACGGCCAGGCCGAAATGTCCTTCCGATTCGCCTCCCGGCGTCTGCAGGACATACTCGCCGGGCCCCATGAGCTTGATGACGGACAGGGACAGATCGGGAAAGCGCAGCGGGTCAACAGCTTTTTCCCGGGCAAGAAATGTTTCCAGGACCCTGGAGTCAGGCGCATCGGGAAGTTTAAACCGCCGTTCCGAGGCAAGCTCGATGATCCGGTCCCACCGTTTCGGCCTGCGCACGATACGCCGAAGGGAAGGAAGGTTCCTTGAAGCAAGAAACCGGGAGGTCACGCCGTTGGCGGCGATCATGAAATTCTCGATAATGTCTTTTGCCCTGTTCTTTTCCTCTGCTTCAACGTCCTTCAGTTCATCGGCGTCGAACACGAGGCGCGCCTCAATGGTTTCCAGGGTCAGCGCGCCGTGCTCATGCCGGTACTCTTTCATCTGCTGCGCTACACGGTCCTGGAGCTTCAGGTTCTCGGCAAGGCCCTCTACCTCGTTGACCTCTTTCGGCATCGGTCCAATGCCTTCCAACCAGGCGGCAACGCTGTTATAGGCAAGCTTTGCACGGTTCCGGACCAGGGCGCCGAAGACGTCGGAACGCTGCAAAGAGCCGTCCCTGCTGATACTCATATCGATGACGATGGCAAACCGGTCCGAGGCATAGTTGAGCGACGTCAAATCCGTTGAAAGCTTTTCCGGCAGCATTGGGAAGATCCTGGCCTCGGTATAGACCGACGTGGTGTTCCGGCGGGCATGCTCGTCAATAGCCGAATCCTTCTTGACCACTGCATCTACATCGGCCACGGCAACCAGGACCTTCACGGCCCCATCAGGCATGGCCTCCGCAACCGAGAGCTGGTCCAAATCCCTCGAATCGTCGTTGTCTATGGAGCACCAGAGCAGGTGGCGCAGGTCGCGCGTGGGGCCTTCGGACTTTACGGCCAGCCCCTGGATAGCATCGAGCTCGGCAAGAGCTTGAGGCGAGAAATCCGGCAGCAATCCCCGTTCCAGCATGGTCCGTCGGGCGATGCGTTGCAAAAGAGCGCGGTGTTGTCTATCGTGGGTATTCGTCATAGTTTTTTTATTATATAGAAAGAAATAAGAAAGCACAATACAGGAACAGACAAAAAAAGGGCCTGCGTTAACTGGTCCTCGTAGGTTAACAGAGTTCGTGGATTGGGGAGAAGGAAACAACAAAAAAACGGAGCCGGGATTTGAACCCGACTCCGCTTGTTCCTCAAAAAAAGCAAAAGGACTACCGATTGGCTGAACGTTTACTTAACGTTTACTTGATCTGACCGCGGATCTCACCGGCCCGGTTCTTGGCAGTATGCACATTGACGTAGGCATCGCCGTCTTTGATCATCTTTACAAGGTCAGCAACCGTTTTCCCTGCCAGCACTCCGACCAGGTCCTTGTCCGTTATGGTCCCCTTGGCAAGCGTGCCGCTGAACCTGCCTTCCTTCTTCTGGTCCCCAAAGAGCGGCACCACCGGCGCGCCGTTCTCTCCCTTCTTTCCCGCATGAATGTGCGCCAATATCACGTCGTCGATATTCCTGACTTTCAGGATATAGCTTAATTCCTTCCCGTCCTTGCTCAGTTTAAATACTGCTTCGCCCGACGCTTTTGTGGCGATGGGCGGAACAACCTGTTTGCCCGAAAGTTTCGCCTTGAACGTGCCCGAAGCTGCCGCGGCCAGTGACGCTGTTATCATAATGCTGAATACGACATATGCAATGAGTTTTATCTTTTTCATGCTCTGTTCCTCCTTCGTCGATGAGCTGCAACAATCTATTTTAAGTATACCACACATTCCGCCTTTGATGAGCCCGAAGCCGCGCAACGATTTCAGATCGAACGCTTTGGACTATTGCTCATTGTCTTGTTTTGTATATTTAATAGCAGAGGTGGTTCATTTTTCGATGAACGATAAGAAGATGGTGTTTCTCGGGAGGTGATACATAAAAAACAGTGGCGCCCTCCGCCTGCATCACGTGGCCCGGGACCGCCTGCGGGGCTGGGAAGACCGGCCTTTTTTTTCATTGACTTGCACCGCGCGAAACCGATATTATGAGTTCCCATTCCCTTTGGCCTGCGGGAATCGTGAGGAGACGGCTTGGTCCACACCGCACTGCGTACATCCCGGAGAAATTCATGAACTCCCCTGCTGGACCGATCGCAACCTACCGACGTTACTGGTTGCCCGAACTTATGGTGCTGGCCCTGGTGGCTGTTTCGGCAATACTCCTTTTTGCGAACTCGAATCTGGACAACACCGCGACAGGATGGTTCTATCATCCTGAGCAGTACAATGTATGGCCAATCTCGGGCCGGCCGTTGTGGGCCCTGTTCTACCGGGCCACTCCATGGATAACGGGCTCGCTGGCTGTATGCGGCGTCGGTATGATCGTTATCGGCTTGTTACGCAAACAATCGAGGCGTTTCCGGCTTTACGGACTGTTCGTCCTGCTGTGTGTCGTGCTGGGGCCGGGCCTCTTCGTCAACGCGGTTTTCAAGGACCACTGGGGCCGGCCGCGTCCCCGGCAGACCGTTGCATTCGGCGGTCAATTCCAATACGTGCAGCCGCTTGTCCCTTCCCGCGCGGGCGGCAAATCCTTTCCCTGCGGCGACGCCTCGCCGGGGTTTCTCTTTTCTGCCGGCTGGTGGTTGTGGCGAAGGAGCCATCCCCGCTGGGCAGCGCTGTCTCTCACCGCCGGCCTAACGCTCGGTGCGCTTCTCGGTGTCGGCCGCATGGCCGCCGGCGCCCACTTCCTGTCCGATGTGATCTGGTCTGCCTTGATCGTCTTTTGCGTTGCTCACGTGCTTTACTATTATGTTCTTCGGATCCCTGCGCGCGAAGACTCGCGCACCGTGATGCATCCGTTGATGGAAACCAATCCGCGAATACGAACGGCCGCGATCGCAGCCTCCTGTCTTCTCGGCGCGGGAATCATTGGCGGCGTTATCTTTACCGTTCCCTTTGACCGGGACCTGACAGCCCGCATCCGGCTCGCGGACTATGCTGCCGTTCCGGAGCAGATCGAGGTGTTCGCGGATACCCTTGACGTGGATCTCCAACTGGTCGCCGGTCCCGCAGACGAGATCGAATGCACAGGCGCTGTTCACAGCTTCGGCCTGCCGACGAACGAGATCAAACAAACGTGGGAGTTCGACCGCCAGCCGCTGCCCACGCTGCGTTGCCGCATTGTTGAGAAGGGCTTGTTCACCGACATCGACGGCGTTGCACACCTCAGAATTCCCGTGCACGGTCTGCGGAAAATCGTCGTCCGCGTCAAGAAGGGCGACATCAGTGTGAGCAATGTACCGGGCACATCCGCGGCGGCCCGTGCTCCTGTCCTTGACCTCATGACCGTAAACGGCCGAGTGCGGAGAAAGTGATCTTTTTTAAAAGAGCGTATGAGAGCCCACAGGAGTGCAGTGGAAGAGTATTGCGGGGGACTCGATAAAGGTGATCTGGGAAAGCGCCGGGATCCAGACAAAGAACATAGAAAACATGGTGAACTACAATTGACAAGGCTATCGCCGGGAAGCTCGTACGCATACCAGGATAAGACAGTAAGAGCTGTTCGGGAGCGTTGTATATTCGCTGCTCATTCCTGCCAAGAAGCCGTCGAGCGGCAAACACCGCCGCTCGATTGCTGAAGACCTGTTTTCTTCGCTTGCTTGCCCGGCCTTATTCCGAAGAGGGAAGGACCGGCACCTTAAGCGCTGCCTCGGGGATCTTTCCGGTCAGCGATCCGAGAAACGCGGCAATGTCGTCTGCCTGCGCCGGCGACAGATCTTTCGCAAGCTGGATCTTGGCCATTATCATGATCGCATCCGTCAGCTTGTCCACCGAGCCATCGTGAAAATAAGGCGGAGTTTCCGCCACGTTTCTGAGCACCGGGACTTTGAACACGAATTTGTCCGCAGGGTTCTTGGTTACCGCAAATCGTCCCTCGTCCACTGACTGGCTTTTCGTATACTTCTGATAGGGCTCGAACACGCCGAACTTCTGGTACATCTGGCCTCCGACAAAGGGGCTGAAGTGACACGTCATGCAACCCGTGTCCATAAATGCCCTCAGGCCCCGCTTCTGCTGGTCCGTCAGGGCAGCGGCGTTGCCCTGCATGAATTCATCAAAAGGCGCGGGAGTTACGAGCGTCCGTTCAAAAGCCCCGACTGCTTTTGCGAAGTTGTCCACGGTCACGGGGTCTTTCTCGTTCGGGAAAGCCTCCTTGAACATGGCCACATACCCCTTCATTCCTTTTAATATTTTCTCCACAGACCCGTAATCGGGCATACCAAAGGACGGCGGTCCGATCAAGGCCTGTTTGGCCTGGTCCTCAACACTTGTCCTGTTGCCGATCCAGTGTTCCGAGATCTGGGAGGCTGCATTCAAGATGGTCGGATCGTTTCTCGGGTTCTCTTTACAGTTGTTTCCTACAGACTTTCGAAGGCCGTCAACGGCGTACAGTCCGAGCGGATGACATTTGGCGCAGCTCACTGTCTTGTCCACGGATATCCGTGATTCCCAAAACAGCACAGTTCCCAGCTTCACTTTCTCCGGCGTAATGGGATTTTCCGATGACGGCATGGAGGCCGGGAGCGGCCCGAAGATCGCCTTAGCCCTGTTGATCAGCTCCGCGTCCGATTCAGCCGCGTAAAGGGATGCTGCGGCGAGCAAAATGATCCCGAATGTGAACAGCAGGAAACAGGGTTTCAGGATTGTTTTTTTCGCAATGCTTTTCATGGCGTTCATGACAGTCCTCCTCATAGATGACAAAGTGTGTGATCCTTAAGCTTACGAAACAGCACAAAAACGATTGTCTGCATGGAAAGAATGAAATATAACGAAATATTTTATTGCAGAAAGCATAGTTCCCTCTTGTTGCTCTTGCTGCATAGACCACATATGATAAGTGTAACTTGGTAATAGTAAAAGTCAAGGTTGCATGGCAAGACGAAGAACTGGCACAGCGCGATACCATGCCTCGGTGGCGGGAATGTTTGCGATGATCGACGGAGCGGAAATTGTGAATACCAGACGCAGAACGCGCACCGGCTGCCGCATCGTTCATACTGAGATCGAAGCCGCTTTTCAAATGGACGCTTTGTTCTATCAGCGAATATCTGCGTTCATCTGCCCTTTTTAGGCCGAAACGACTCTGCAAAAAAAGGAGCCCGGCATAACAGCATGCCGGGCTCCGGACCGATCAGACACTTGTGGCGCAATTATCAAGCTGCAAAAGCAGGTTTAATTGTGTGCCGCACAAACCACACATCCAGTGAGGAATAAGAACGACGCGTCAGCTTATTTTTTCTCGCCGCTGCTCACTGTTTCTATGAGCGAGTCCTTGATCGCTCCCGGCGCGCTCATGATGGACATAAAGCTGTTGCTGCCCATCATGCTCAGGTCCGGGAAGCTGATGGCGATACGGAACCGCGCGTAGAGGTGATACACTTTGTTTCCTGATACAAGAATTTCGTAGGGGAGATGTGCGGTCGACTTGATATCGTTGAAATCGATGTAGTCCATGATGTACTTGTCGGCGCCTTTTCCCTTGGTTATGGCAACACCGAACACGGCTTCTTCCTTGCCCGGGATATCAGCGCGATACACTTTGGTGACTCCCGCCTTGCCTGCTGCAAGTCCCGCTTCAACCGCCGCCACTGCCTCCTGGTAGGTCTTGAACTCCGCAAGCTCGTTCTTGCCCAGGCTGTCGAAGTACTCCATGCCGAAAGTGTAATGGTACTTGCGCAATTCCTTTTCCGTAAGCCCCTTGGCGGACCCGAACTCCTGCTGTTTGCCCAGGGCTGCTTCGAGCTTTGCCTTCACATCCATAAGATTTCCCTGCATCCGGTAGGCTGCCGCCATATAGGGCGGATTGGTATAGGAAACCTGGATCTTGTCCTTGACCTTGGTTACAGCAACGCGCTGGATCGCCCCGTAGCCGCCGAAATCGCTCTTTGCAGCATTGGCCTTTAATGCCTCGCTGGTCACGACGATGACCTCTGCATTCGGATAGGGCGAGTAACTGCCGACCACTTCGAACCCCTGTCCCAGGAGGGCAGCCTTCGTTGCAGCAACCACCTGGGCAAGATCCCCCTGCTTCGGCTCTGCACCGAGGATAAAAGGCTTTAACTTTTCTTCCGCCCGGGCGGACGCTGTAACGGCAAATAGCGCCAGGCCTGCCAGAAAAACACCCATGAACATACGCAGTTTCATTATGCTCTCCTCTCTTGTGTTAACGCGGATTAGACTGAAGAAGAATGGGGCTAAGCGCCCTCTTATGCTGTGATGCGATACCCGGATAAAAGCAAGGCCAGGCGTTCCTCTATCAGAAACAGCCTGACACTAGCAAAAGGCGCCCAAAATGTCAAGAATATTAGCAACTTTGCATGTATCAAGCCGCGGGATTCAATTCGTTCTCGATACATCGATCACGGATATCCGGTCAGGTTTTACAAAAAACGCGGCGTGGTTGGATGTGAAAATCGCGGGGTCGTTCTTCAGGATCGCGGCAACGGCGGGGTGACGTTTGAACTCGGCGTCCAGGAACTGCCGCACCTGTTTCCTGTCCCATCCCTGGGGATGCTTGAATCCCGTGTACAGCGAAAGGTCGCCTTCATAGAACTGTTTGGTCTCGTATTCCCCTGCTTCCGCGCTGCACACCGGCAGGTTGAAGATTGCGAGGTTCAGGAAGGTGATCGCGTCCTTATGGTCGACGACGAAAGCGAGCGTTTTCCGTGCTTCCGCAATTGTTTCGGCAGGCGTGCCGAAGAGTAGATAGACGTAGGTGGCGATTCCTGCCAGCTTGAGATTCTTCAATACCTGCGACGCAGCCGCAAGGTCGATGCCCTTCCGCATCCTGTCGAGCACGCCCTGGTCTCCGGACTCCAGGCCGAGCTTGAGCATGACACATCCCGAGCGCTTGAGCGCCCTGCAAAGATCGATATCCAACAGGTCCCGGTCGAGCCGGGCGAACCCGTACCAGGGGACAGCCAGGGGCTCCTGCGCAAGCGCGCGAAGCAGCGCGGGACTGACCGAGTTGTCAAGCAGATGGACCAGGACTGGTTTTGTTTTCGCCACCAGGGCCCGGAGCTCGGCCATGGCCTGCGGAACGGGAACAGGAACGTAGGGATTGTCTTCCGCGGTCTCCGGGCAGAAGGAGCAGTTGTTCCAGTAGCATCCGCTCGATCCGCTGTACGGAAGAATAAAACCCGGTGAAAGATAATTGTTTATCAACAGGGGTTCGTAATCCGGCGCACGGTCATTTCGCTTTATTTCTTCCTTTCCGAGCAAATCAAGCAAGGGCCCCTCACCGGGGCCTGCAACGAGATGATCTACGAGGCCCTCGAAGGGGTTCTTCCATCCGGGCCTCTTCATCCACGAACTCACCAGGCCGCCGCCGAGCACGATTCTTAAGCCCGGATATTCCTTCTTCACATACCCGATCATGGCAAAAGTGCAGAGCGCCTGGCTTAAATAGTTCAGCGAAAAACCGATGAACTGCTTCGCTTCGTTGCCAGCAGGAGGAGGGTCTTCCTGCTTTTCTGTTCGACCCGGGCTTGTCCCCGGCAACGACGAAGGACCGTCCTGCGGGGAAACAGGTCCTCCCAGGATCCCGGCAAAGCGTTCCTTAAAATAAGGATAGAACGGGTTCTGATCTGGCCGATCTGCCGCCGTCAGCAAGTCTTTGCTCCGGACCGGAGACAGGTCATGGTGGTGATAGTCCGCCAGTCCAATGAGCGCCCCCCGCTCTTCGGCCGAGACTTCAAGGATGCGCTGCACGTCTCTCACGGCACGGCTATAGCGATCAAGTGATTGATACGTATCAGCCTTTCGAAGCGCTTCGACGTTGGCTGAGAGATTTTTGATCGCCCGTCGGGTCCACGTATCAGACGAGCTTTTCTGCCGTTGTGCAAGGTAGAGCAGGCCTTCCAGGTTCGCGTCCAGGATTGTGCAGGAAATATGGTGTGCCTTGAGCGCGCCGGCGAGTTTGGCTATGCCGGCAGGAGGCTCACAGGGCTTTGCAACAGGAGGAAAGATGAGGAGCATGAAACATTATGCCGGAGAGCGGATGGGATAGCAAGAGCATTCATAATCGAGCGAGGGGTGAGGGCGGTTTTATTCTTTTAAGCGCGGATGTGTGACCGGAGATTCCTTACCGGCAATCCTTACCACTGCTTTTGGCTTCGGCCCACCAGGTCCCAAACAAGACAGGAGCTGACCTGCAATCCTGCTTTCATCTTGCGAAGGTGATAGATCCTGCTGCCCAAGAACTGCCCGCCGAAATAGGCAAGAAGCATGATCGGGAAAGTTACGAGGTGAAAGCCCATCCCTGAGAGCAGTCTTAAGGCAATGACAAAGGGAACCGGTACGTGCACGGAGAGGAACCAGGCGATCGAAAACTTCCGCACATTCGCCCTCCAGTAGCCGAAAGGGATATTCAGAAGAAAAACGAGAAATGCGACTTCCATCAGTTTCATAGGTGTCTCCTGCAGATCATTAGCGAAAACGTTGAATTATAATAACTCGGAAAAAACAAAATGTGAAGCGCAAAATCGCAGAACGTGGGAAAATGACGATAGTGCCGTACCGGCGTGCTCTTCGCCATGAACGCTCACGATCCTTGTCCTGCCTTCAGCGCTTGAATGATCCTCTCACAAACTTCTTCATGACCGGCACCCGCGCAATCAATAGTCATGTCCGCATACTTCCGGTACAGGGCGGACCGTTCCGCGAAGAGGTCGTCTACGTTCTGGTCCGGTCGTTTTGCCAAACCCCGGGTAGCATAATCAGAAACGCGCACCTTCAGCGTTTCCAGGTTCACGTCAAGGAAGACGATGACCCCGTCCGACTTGAGATGTCGCATGGCAGCGGGACTGTACACGGCGCTGCCGCCGGTGGCAATGACATGATTGCGCAGATCGAGACCCAGGAGGGTTTTCTCCTCGATCTCGCGCAAAAAGAGGTAACCGTAACGGTCAACGATGTCCTGCAAGGAGCGAACTTCCCGCGTCTGGATGAGAACGTCGGTATCAATGAAGCTGCGAGACGTCAGCTTGGCCAGGATAATACCAACCGTGCTCTTTCCCGAGCCCGGCATTCCGATCAGAACGATATTTGAGGGGTGCGGCGTCATGGAATTTCATCAGATGAAAAAAAATGCCGGTGCGGCTCTCGCCGTCAACCAGCATTATGGTGCTGTGCCTGCCTGTCTCGCCCCGGGCAACTAATCGTTCCCATCGCCCGGCAACCGGCAACGTTACTTGTTAATTGGCCGAG
>JAJXTW010000080.1 GCA_021783455.1 Nitrospirota bacterium
GGAAGAGATCATATCCTATGGTTCCTCGTCGCCTGACGTTTCTTAAACAGCCAGGCAGAGGCATAAGTCTGCACGAATGAAAACCTGTAAGGGGAAATGGGGAATGAAAAGGCGAAAGGGGGACAAAAATATTGAGAAGAGGAATTCTCTTTCTCCATCTCTCCAGTCCTCCCCCTTTCTCCTAAAGGATTTTCGACGGGTCCTAGTAAAGCGGGACACGTAAAAGGACTATATGACCTCTATCCTTCAATGTCCGGTCTGCCGAGAGCTTCTGCTGCTCTCCGCAGACGGTTATCAGTGCTCCAAAAATCACACTTTTGATGCCGCCCGCCAGGGGTACGTCAATTTTCTGCTTGCTCACAAGAAACATTCCAAAGAGCCTGGGGACAGCCCGGAAATGATCAGGAGCCGGAGGCGGTTTCTGGACCTGGGACTGTACAACAGGGTTTCCGACAACGTGAATGAAGCCATTGCCGGCGCTCTCCGGGGACCTGAAACGGAAGGCGCTTTCACGATCCTTGATGCAGGCTGCGGGGAAGGATTTTATATCAAGCGTCTCAAGGAGTTTCTCTTGCGCGGCCTCGGAAGCCGTACCCTTGACTATTACGGCGTCGACATTTCGAAATTTGCGGTCCGCCAGGCCACGCAGCGCGACAAAACAATGAACTGGTTCGTCGCAAGTATTAATGACCTGCCCTTTGCGGCCTCTTCCTTTGATATCGTTCTGAATATATTTTCGCCGGCAAACGTTGCCGAATTCTCGCGGATCCTCAAGGAAACGGGGTCCCTCGTGATCGTAAGCCCCGGCCCCCGGCACCTGAACGGTTTGCGGGAGATCATCTATCCGATCGCGCGCGAGCATGCAGCGCCGGATATAGCGGAGCAGGCAGGAGGGCTTCTTGCGCTTTCTACGACAACAAGGGTCAATTACCGAATCGAGCTGAAGAGCAGCGCCGAGGTCATGGACCTCCTGGCAATGACGCCCTACTACTGGAACATTGATCTCGGCACCAAGTCCAAAGTGGAGGCGCTCGACCAGCTGGCCACGGATGTTGATGTGGAGATTCGCGTTTTCAGGAAGACCAGCCGATAATGCACCGGCCTGTACTCCCCGGTACCCGTGAAACAGGAGTGAAAATAAAAAATAATAATCCTTGACTTCCTGACGCCGTAGTGGCATTATAGCTTTCAGAAGTTCCGGATGTACTTGTAGGGAAACCACAAAGACAGTTCGACTTTGTGGCTTTTTTTTTGTCCTTTTCCGTCGCTTCAATTCACAAGAAGGAGGTAGCTCATCATGGAGACAGGAACAGTAAAGTGGTTCAATGATTCCAAAGGCTTTGGATTCATAACCCGTGAAAATGGCGGCGATGTGTTCGTTCATTTCGGCGACATTCAGGACAGCGGCTTTAAGTCGTTGGCTGAAGGCCAGCAAGTGCAGTTCGACGTTGTCGACTCACCCAAGGGCCCCAAAGCAGCCAATGTTGTAAAGCTCTAAGCTATTATTGCTTAAACTTTGAAAGGCCCTGATCATTCAGGGCCTTTTTTTCGTCCATTCACTCCACCATCCCTGATTTTTACGCACCAAAAAGCAAAGTTCCCCTTATTGACGTTGCCTGTCCACCCGGAGGGAAAACACCACTTGCTATAACGCCGGTAAAGTGCGATAATATGCAGTAATATTTGATGAGCAAAAAGCAGGCAAGGCCACAAGGATCTGCGTCTTTGTGGCTTTTTTATTTACATCGAGACAATCCGGAGGGAGCACAATGCGGAATAAACAGAGTTACAGGGAAAAGCAGGAACTGGAGAGGGTCGCCATGGTCGCCGCCGGTCTGGTGGGAGAGCGCTATTCCGGAGTCTCGAGCATCGAATTTCACATGACTTATTTCCAGCGCGGTTTGCACCCGGTCTTGATGGAGCGCACGCTCAATTTCCTGCCTGCGAATTACGCCTGCTTTCACATGAAATGCGTGCAGGAAGGGTGCACGGACGGCGGTTATGATCTGGCTCCGGTGGTTGCGAGCCTTGCGAAATCCCGGAAGAAGTCGACCAAAGGGAAGATCTTTTGTCATGGAACGAACGATACCTTGGGCCACGCCAGCATTTCCTACGAAGTAACCATTCAGTACCAAAAATCCGGTTCGAAAGCCGGTTAAATAAAAACTCTCCGGTTTCGGAACCCCGCGACGTCAGCCCGGAGACGGAATGAGCTTCTCTATCATTGCATGCAGGGCCGCGGTCTGAATTGGTTTCGTCACATATCCTTTCGCGCCCATTTCCATCCCTTTTTTCGTGTCCTCTTCCTTGCCCTCGGTGCTCACGATGACGATCGGGATGTTGGAATACTTCCCCAGCTCCTTTACTTTCTGCAGAAACTCCAGCCCGCCCATGACCGGCATGTTGATGTCCAGCAGCACCAGATCGATGTCGGGGTGCCGGGCCAGTTCATCCAGGCCGGACTGGCCGTTCTTTGCCGATATGATGGTGCATTTATAGCGCATCAGCGCCATCTTGTACATCTGGTGTATCAGGGCCGAATCGTCAATTACCAAAACCTTTTTCAGCATATTTCCCCCGCGCGATTTTTTTCTCGATGCCGATGACTGCTTCATCGTCGGCATTCGTCGTTCAGTTGGAAGACCGGACCAGCGCTTTTATCCCGTCGTCTCAGGACGAAGAGCTTTTTTTGTCCTTCAGCAGGTCGAGAAAACTCTGGATCGTCGTGAGCTTTCTCTCGGAATGCGAGTACAGCTGCGAAGAGAACAGTGCCGTGGCTGCGTGGCCGGCCAGCATTGAAAAGAGCTCGTAGTCCACGCCCGTAAGCTCCGGTTTCTGGATGAGCAGTTTATAGATCACGATCGCGCCGATGACGTGTTCCTTGATCTTGAGCGGAATGCAGATGAGCGGGTGGTCATAATCCACGCCTGAGAGCTCGGTGGGATCGCCCTGGCGGTAGTAAGCCTCGCCGGTCTTGGCCGCTGTGCCGATGATGCCCTGGCCGAGCCGGATGCCCGACCGAGCCTCGGGGCCCATCCCCTCCTGCGCCACGATCGAGAGCTCGTTCGTCTTTTCATCGAGCATGACGATCGAGAATTCCTCGGCGCCGATCAGGTTCATCACGATCTCGAGGATGATCTTGAGGCTCTCGGAGAAGTCCAGCGTGGAATGGAGCTGGTAGCTTGCCACGTAGAGGTTGGCAAGGTTATTGTTCTCCGCCTCGACCTCCACGTACCGGTTTGCAAAATCCTTGTTCTCCTCCTCGACCAGCCGGAACTTGTCGAGCAGGGCGCTGTTCTCCTCTTCCAGGAGCCGGATCTTCTCCGCCAGGGAGTTCACCTGGCCCCCGTCCTCCCTATGGGAAGGCTGGGGCCTGGTTTCGAGCTGGGCGATCTTGAACCTGAGCTTCTCGTTCTCCTTCAGCAGCTCCTGGGTAAACTCCTCGCCCTTTCTGAAAACATTCAGAAAGTCTTCCACCTTTTTTGAAATTGCGCTTCCTTCCGGATCCATTCTTCCTCCTCAGCGGAACCCCATGGCTGGCCACAGCCATAGGTTCCGTAATTATTGTAGCATATAACTTTTCCTGCCGCGACGCTTTCGTCAGCGTCATTTTCAGGCCGCGGACCGCGGGCTCCATCGCCGGTGAGGAGGGCCGTTGATCCCCGTTGGCGCTTGCCAAAGCAAGCGAACTCCGGTAAGATGCACTAGCTGCCCCGCTTCAATGATTCGTGTTGAAGGAAAAAAATCATGATCCAAAAAATACTCCTCATCACTCCGCCCTTTACGCAGCTCAATACCCCCTATCCCGCATCAACCTATTTGAAGGGTTTCCTGAAATTGCACGGTCACGACGTGCGCCAGGCTGATTTGGGGATTGAGCTGATCAATGATATTTTTTCCCAGGACGGTTTTTTGCGGCTTTTCTCTTTTGCAAAAAAGAACCGGTCAAAGCTTTCGCAAAATTCTGTTCGTATCCTGCACAATGAAGCAAACTATCTCCAGACCGTTGAGCCGGTGATGAACTTTCTGCACTACCGGGACAACACGCTTGCCCAGCTTTTGTGTCATGACGCTTTCCTGCCCAGGGCTTCACGCTTCGATCAAATGCCCGACCTGGAATGGGCGTTCGGGAGCGTGGGAGTGAGCGACAAGGCCCGGTTTTTAGCCACGCTGTACATCGAGGACATCGGCGACCTGATCAAAGACGCCGTAACTCCCTATTTCGGCTTCAGCCGTTATGCCGAAAAACTCGGCATGGCAGCCCATTCTTTTTCTTCGCTCGACCAGGCGCTGCGCGGGCCTGAAAACATCATTGAAGCCAGGCTGCTTGATTTGCTCAAGAGCCATATCGAACACTATCGTCCGCAGGCAGTGGGGTTGACTATTCCCTTTCCCGGAAATCTGTATGCAGGCTTAAAATGCGGTCACTCTATCAAGAAGAATTACCCGGACGTAAAAATCATTTTAGGCGGCGGATTTGTGAATACCGAACTCCGCGAGCTTTCAGACCCCGCGGTATTCAACTATGTTGATTTTATCACCCTGGACGACGGTGAACGCCCTTTCCTGAGCATATTAGCATATCTCCGCGGAGAAAAAAACCTCAAAAATCTCGTCAGAACATACGTGAGAATTGAAGATGCCGTACACTTTATAAACGACAAGCAGGAAGAGGATTTTCCCCATACCGGGACCGGGTGCCCGGACTATTCGGACCTCCCCCTGGATAGATACCTTTCTCTCATCGACCTGGCCAATCCCATGCACCGCCTGTGGTCAGACGGCTGCTGGAACAAGCTTATCATTGCTCACGGCTGCTACTGGCATAAATGTTCCTTTTGCGATACGTCCCTGGATTATATTAACCGCTTCGATGGCGCGCCCCCTGCACTGCTGGCCGACAGGATCGAACACATGATCAGCCAGACGGGCCAGACCGGTTTTCATTTTGTTGACGAGGCAGCGCCGCCAGGGGCTTTAAAAGACCTGGCCCTGGAGCTGCTGCGCAGGAAGATCAAAATTTCCTGGTGGGCGAACGTCCGCTTCGAAACTGCTTTTACCGAGGACCTCTGCAGGCTTTTGGCTGCGTCGGGCTGCATTGCCGCTACCGGAGGACTGGAAGCCGCCTCGGACAGGCTTTTGAAGCTGATGAACAAAGGCGTGACCATACGCCAGGCAGCCCGCGCCTGCCGCAATTTCAGCAAGGCGGGGATATTGGTACACACCTACCTGATGTATGGCTTCCCGACAGAGACCGGGCAGGAAACCGTCGATGCCCTGGAGATCGTACGCCAGTTTTTTGAACAGGGGCTTGTCCAATCCGCGTTCTGGCATTTGTTTACAGCTACTGTTCACAGCGATGTAGGAAAAGATCCGAGAAAATATCAGTGCCGGATACTTGATCTTCCCGCAGGCGGGTTCGCCAAGAATGACCTCGTGCACGAAGATCTCACTGGTTGCGACCATCCGGCCTTTGCACAGGGACTGAATAAGGCCGTGTACAACTTCATGCATGGCATTGGTACGGATTTCCCCATTCACGAGTGGTTCGACAAGCCCGTTCCCGCGGTTTCGATAAAGAGAAATTATGTCCTGCATGCGATCAATGAGAAGCCTGTGTTTGACAGGGAGCTATTATCGTCCAGGGTCCTCTGGCTGGAGAATCTGCCGGAATACGCGCGCGACGAGTCGGTGAATAAAGGTAAGCCGGGGCAGAAAGCCAAGCTTGTTTTTTATACAAAAACGGAAACGTTCAGCTTATCAGTAACTCCTGAACTGGGGGAGTGGCTGCACAGCATGTTTAATAAATTTTCTGTTCAGAATCTCGAATTACTGTCTCTTGACCAGTTAAAGCAAAATTACGAAAAGCAGTTTTCTTCGACCTTTGACTCTTTTCTAAAATCGAGAGAATGGAAAACGTTGCGGGAAAAAGGGTTATTGCTGGTTTAAGACATCCTTATGACAGGACCACCTTGTCCCAGTGCAGCGCCTCCAAAAGAGCGCCAAAAGCGTGGTCCATCGGGGCCTGGATGCGAAGCTTGAGCCCCGAGCTGGGATGAATAAATTCGATCTCACGCGCGTGCAGCAGCAAGCGGCCGCAATTGAAATGCTTGCGGAAAAAATCATTGTGCTTTCCATCACCGTAGGTTGTGTCGTTCACAACGGGATGGAAGATGTGTTTCATGTGCCGCCGTATCTGGTGAGTGCGGCCGGTCAAAGGGGCCGCTTGAACAAGGGAATAGCGGGCTGTTTCGTAACGCCCCACAGGATGAAGCAGTTCAACAGTGGCCAGTCTCCGGTATTCAGTTATTGCTTCCTGCGCAGGCTTGTCCTTATCCGCTCTTTGATCAGTCATCTTGTTCCGTTCTTTTATTGGATAATCGATTCGCTCTTCTTCCCTGGTGTAACCCCGGACAACTGCAAGATAGGTTTTAATGACTTTTTTGTCGGCAAAGGATTGGGTCATGCGCCGGGCACTCTGTTTGTCCAGCGCGAACACCAATACACCGGATGTTGATTTATCGAGCCGGTGGAAGGGATAGACCCATTGCCCCAGCTGGTCCCGGACGATCTTCATGGCGTTTTCATTTTCATGACGATCAATAGCGCTCCGGTGGACCAGAAGGCCCGAGGGTTTATTGACCACGACCAGGTGTTCGTCCTGATACAGTATGGGTATCGATCTCATGCGGACATGTCCTGCACCGGTTTAGCAGGGGAAGAAGCGAGCTTTTTAAGGAAGAAAACGATGTCGTTGTCAATGAACGTCAGGTCCGCGTTCCACTTCACTGCAAGCCAGGCAAGAGTTGCTTCCGAAAAAAAACAGACATGAGTAAGATCGTTTTTATAATGCCATTCTGAAAATACCGCCTGCGTACCGACGAGCTTAGTCATAATCCCCAGTCTTCCGCCCTGTTTTAAACATGCCCACAAGCGTTCCATTTCTTTTTTCGGCTCACGCAGATGCTCCACAACCTCGGTGGCGGTTATGAAGTCGTACTTGCTTTCCAACGCAGCAAGCCTTGGTTCATAAAAATAGTCAAAGATGGTCATGGAATGTCCCGCTTCTTCGAACATCCGGGATAGCACTGGTTCGGGACCTGAGCCGAAATCCAGGCCGCGGCTTCGTGGGGCCAAACACTGGTTCAGGGGTGTAAATAAGCGGCCCAAAAAACGGCAATAGCCCGGGTCAAGAGGAGAGTTCTGGTGCAAATCGTATCTCTTCTTTTCGTCTTCTGCGGATAAAAACTGTGAAGGAGGAACGAACACCAGGTTGCACAGGTGACACTGCAAATAAGTCCTGCGCTTGTCCTCGAAAAATTCGCGTACTTCTTCTGAGCCGCACAAAGGGCAGGTTGAATTTTCGATAATCGCTCCCATGAATAACCGCACCTAAAAACAAATGTTGGACGCAGATGAACGCGGATATTCGCTGACAAAACAACGCATGGGCGGAAAGAGACTTCTTCACCACGATGAGTCTTTTTTCAGCATCAGAAGATTTTTTCTATCTTTCTTTATCCGCGTTCATCCGATCTTATCGTTCGACTGAGCTCACGACGAAGTTTGCGTCCAAAATGCTCTTTTTAGGTTTATTGGTGAGCCAGCTCCGCAATATCCTGCACCTCAAGGACCTGCTGGTCAGGCCCTTTATTAACGCTGTTGATCATTGCCAGTCCGACCTCTTTGAGAGTCGAAAGATAGTGCGGGAACAATAATTTCCAGAGAGGAAATAACGGGGCAAGCACGCGGTAAAACCAATGGGTGTTCTTCAAGCCTCTGGTCGGCTGTATGAACGCAGGACGGAACATATAGGCCTTGCGAAAAGGCAGTCGCAGCAGATCCTTCTCTGTTTTGCCTTTGACCCTGGCCCACATAATGCGGCCCTTTTCGCTGCTGTCGGTGCCCGCGCCGGACACGTAACAAATGGTCATGTCGGGATTCAGCTTTGCAAGCGTACGGGCCAATGCCATCGTGAGGTCATACGTAAGGTGTTTGTACGTTTCCTCATTCATGCCGACGGAAGATACACCCATGCAGAAATATCCCGCATTATAGCCCATCAATTCTTTTTCTATGGCGCTGAAATCGAAAAAATCCTGATGCAGGATCTCCTTCAGTTTGGGGTGCCGCACATTACAGGGCCGCCTGTTGATGACCAGGACGGATTCTACGTCAGGATGCAGGAGACATTCATGCAACACGCCTTCGCCGACCATGCCTGTTGCTCCGGTAATGATGGCTTTTATTTTCATAGGAAAGCCCTTTCATGAACGTTTTACTGCGATATTCAGTTTTAATCAAGCGCAGGCATGCCATCCTGGAATAGATATTGCCCGGCCTTATGAAGTACGGTCAAGAGCATAGTACAAGCCGCCGATGACCGAGGCTGTGATAATCACAACACCCAGGATAAATACCAGGCTTCCTATCCCCTGGTCCCAGCGGAGAAGTCCCATCTTGGAAAGAATGTAGTTCCAGTCATGGATCGCATCCTCTCCGCCGCCGACCGAAACCAGCGGCAGGGCCATGGCCTGTGCGTCTTTGATATAGACGGAGATGCCGAAAAAGTTCTGCCCCGTCCAGAACAGCGTCACCGCCGAAGAAAAGAACTCCTGTCGCTGATAGAAATAGACCGTGAAGGCGATGGGGACAAAGAGCTGGCCGATCGTGCCTCCGATTACCGTGATGAATTCACCGAGATAGCTGAAAAGCAAATGTCCCGCTTCGTGCGCGATCAGATTCACCCGGTCAAGGTAATGGAAACCGGCCGCGTCTTTTGCGCAGATAATTCCGTAAACGGCCATCAGAACGATAAAACCCGCCTTGAGATATTTTACCTGCTTCATTGCTCCTCGACTTTGTGAACCGCGGTGGGTTTTCTTTTTTAATCGCCAGCACCCGGACATCCTTCAAGGTCTCACTGAGGTTTCAGCAGCTTTCTTTGCGGTCTTCCCGGGATTCATTGCAGCGGGGCTTCACCCATAAGGCTTCCCAGCACGGTTTGCAGGTCTTCCAGCCTGAAGGGTTTCGGCAGAAATGCCCGAAACCCGTGCTGCGCGTAGTTCGAGACCAGGGCATTGTCTGAATATCCGCTCGACACGACCGCGACCACGGAGGCATCGATCTCCTTGAGCAGGCGAATCGCTTCCTCTCCACCCATGCCGCCCCGTACCGTCGCATCGAGGAGCACGACATCAAAGGTTGAACCCGCAGACAAGGCTTTGCGATAGCAATCGATTGCGGCGGCGCCGTCCGCGGCATACTCCACCTCCTGCCCGAGCGTATCCAGCATGGCGCCGAGCGAATCACGCACCGCCTCTTCATCATCCATGAGCAGGATCCGTCCTTTCCTGATCGCAGCAGGCTGTAATGAGCGGACCGGGCTGTCCGGGATCGTTTTGCCGGCAGGCAGCCAGATGGTAAACGAACTTCCCTTGTTCACCACCGAAGAGACTTCTATCATTCCGCCGTGGTTCTTTACGATGGCGTAGGACGTTGCAAGTCCCAGTCCGCTCCCGGTCATCTTGGTCGTAAAATAGGGTTCGAAGATGCGCGGGAGAACCTCTTCGGGAATCCCGCACCCGGCGTCCCGGACTACGATCTCGATCCAGCGGCCCAATCCCGGAACGCTCGCTGCCGGCGCATCGCCGAGGTCGCGGTTCCGTGCCAGGACCGAGATAATGCCGGCCCCCTGCATCGCCTGATCGGCATTGAGCACGATATTTTGGATCACTTGCGTAAATTGTCCCTCATCCGCATCAACGGGCCAGAGCTCGCTGCTGATGTCGAACCGGCAGTCCGAAGAGGACCCGCTCAAGGCGAACCGCGTCGCGTTCTCTATCACCGAAGCGAGGACTATTGATTTCTTCACCGGCTTGCCGCCCTTCGAAAACGTCAGGAGCTGGAGCGTCAGGTTCACCGACATCTGGAGGACCTTCTCGGCCTTTTCCAGCATCAGAAGGACCTTGTCGCGCTGGTCGATTTTCCGCTTCGCCACCGTCAGGTAGCTGAACGCGGCCTGCAGCAGGTTGTTGAAATCGTGGGCAATGCCCCCCGCGAGCACGCCGATGGCCTCGATCTTCTGCGTGCGCAGCTGTTCCGCCTCGGTCCGCTTTCGTTCGGAGATATCCCGGGCCACAGCGATCACGACACGATTGCCCCCGTAGGTTGCAGGTACGAACCGCACTTCCTGCGGGAACGATGTTCCGTCGGAGCGAAGGCCGAAGAACTCTATCAGCTGGGGTTTTCCCTCCAGGGCTTTTCTAGTCGCCGCAGCTAGGTCCGCAAGAAGGCTCAACTCCGGCGCAGCGAGCATATCCACTGACTTGCCAAGCATGGAGGCGCGCCCGCAGCCGTACATGGCCTCTGCGCCCTTGTTCACATCAAGCAGCCTGCCGTTCTCGTCGAGTATATAGATGGCGTCGTTGATGCTGCTGAACAGGTTCCGGTAACCGGCCTCGGATTCCCGCACCTCCTCCAGCAGTTTCAGGTTCTCGAACCTGAGCGCGATGGACGAGATGATCGTTGCATGATTATTGAGTGATAACCCGATAAGGGCGATAAGATAGATGATGCTGAGAATGCCTATGATATATACGTTTTCGCCGCCCTCGATGAAACATCGGATGGCAAAGAGGAGAAGGATGGGGGTCATCCAGGCTGCGGGCGCAAAACGGAGGGACGAGTGTGACACGGTCGTTGCCGCGGACAAGCCGGCGAGCATAAGCAGAAACATGGAAATGAGGCCGCGATCTCCCGCAGGAAAAATAAGCACCGATGAAAGGCCCCAGGAGATGCCGGAAACGAAGACCAGCAGCAAATACACATTCTTCCAGAGAACAGCGTTGAACTGCTCGTTCCTCACCTTGGTAAAACGGACATAATAAATGATCC
>JAJXTW010000081.1 GCA_021783455.1 Nitrospirota bacterium
ATCTCCAGGTCCTTTCCGGATTCATGGTAGTGCCGTTCTATGTTCTCGATGACGACAATGGCGTCGTCCAGCAACATTCCCACCGCCAGGATCACGCCGGTAAGCGTTACCATATGGAACTCGAAGCCGAAAAGCCACATCACAGCAAAGGTGATAAGGTACGTAAATGGTATGGAGATGGCGCAGAGGAACATCGTCCGCAGGTTGCCGAGAAACAGGAAGATGACGATGACCGTGATGATGATTGCGTCCCTGAGCGCGCCGAGCATGTTGTCGACGCTCCGCTCGATCAGGTCTTTCTGAGTGTAGCTTACCGCGAAGTCGATGAAGGGATATTTTTTCTCAAGAGCGGGGATGTCGGACATCGCGGACTGGACGGCATCGAGGGTATGTCCGTTCTGCGCCCGCAGGATGTTGATCCCGATCGCCTCCTTGCCGTTGCCGTGGTAGGCTGACTGCGGCTCCTGGACCCCGGCCGTTATCCGCGCCACGTCGCGGAGGTGGACCGTGCCCCCCTCCTTGCGGGCGATCACGAGGTTGTTCAACTCCTCAGGCTGCTTGACCTCGCCTGAGGTCTTGAAGAGGTATTGCCCTTCTTTCCTGATGATGAGCCCCTGTGGAATGTTCTGGTTCTGGGCCGCCAGGGCGCCCATCACATCTCCCATGCTTACGCCGAATCGGCTAAGCCGGTCCTGGTCGATAGAGACACCGACCTCCGGCTGGTTGGCGCCGAAGACCTCCACATTGGCCACATTGGGGAGCCTCAGCAGTTCCTCCTTGATCTGGTTGTCGGCCAGTTCACGTATCTTGCGGAGATCAACAGGGTAGCCCGCCTTGGGAGAGAGGGCAAGCGTCATGGTCGGCTGGGTGGCCTGGCTGATCTTGAATATCTGGGGCGGCCGTATCCCCTGGGGGAGCCTCGCAATCACTTTGCTGAGGGCGTTGGCAACATCGGTGGCCGCAGCATCCAGCCCTTTCGCATATTCGAACTCGGCGGTGACGACCGAGACCTCGTCCTTGGAAGTGGAAGTCACCCGACGCACCATGTCAAGAGTGGAAAGCTCTTTTTCGACCGGCCGGGTGATGTCCGACTCCACGTCGTTGGCCGCAGCCCCCGGCATGACCGTAATCACGCTGATCTGGGGGCGGTCGGTATCCGGGAACAGGTTGAAGGGCATCCTATGGTATCCGATGATGCCCACAACCGAGAAAAGCAGCACCACCGAGAGCACAAGGTAAGGTTTGCGAATGTACCGCTCAACGAATCTCATTGCTTGCCTCCCGCGGAGCCCGACTTTCTCTCCCCGGATTTTCCCTGTTCCGCCGGGATGACTCCGCCGCCTTCCGTTAGAGTAAGGAGCTTGTTCTCCTGGGCCACCGCTACCTGAGCGGCGGGCGGCACGTCGCCGCTGATCGCCGCCTTGCCGTTCCCCATGCCAAGCAGCGTGACCGGCACGATGTGGACCAGACCGTCTTTCACCTGATACACGGAGGCCCCCTTATCGGTCTTCACCACGGCTTGGTCAGGGACGATTAGTCCCTCGATCTGTTTTGTGACCAGGTCAAATCCTACAGTGGAGGCCGACGGAAGGTCAAAGGGCGCTGTTTTGGTCAGCACTTCAACGGTCGCCAGCATGCTCTTGCCCAGAGCAGGATAGACCCGGTTGACCTTCGCCGACACTTCCTGGTCTCCATTGGTGAGCTTTACTGGCGTTCCGGGACGAATGCCGGTCAGTTCCTCCTGGGGGACCTGGGCCAGGACCTTATAAGGTGAGGTCTTCTCGATCGTCAGAATCGGCTTGCCAGGAACTGCCAGGTCGCCGGGGTCGGCCCACCGTTTGGAGACCACGCCGCTGAAGGGGGCGGTGATGCGGGCATAACCGGCCTGTGTCCTGGCAACAGAGGTGTTCATGGCAAACCCTTTCATGCTCTCCTCATAGGCGTCGACCGTGGCTTTTGCCCCATCCAAAGCAGCCCGGGAGCGCTCCAGCGCCTCCTGTGAAATAGCCCCGGCCTTATAGAGGATTACGTCTCTTTCGTATACTGACTTTTGCGTTTCATAGGCGCTTTTTGCTCCGGCAAGCCTTTGCTTAGTTGCCAGTACCTCCGCATTTACCGCTATGGAGCGATCCAGAAGTTCACGGTCATCAATAGTAATGATAACCTCACCCTGCCTGACACTGTCCCCCTCCCGTTTCGTTATGGCCAGAATGTTCCCCGATATGCGGGCCGACAGGTCGCTTCTGGTAAATGGCTCAATGCTGCCTAGATAGTGAGCGGAGACATC
The DNA here is from genome assembly GCA_021783455.1 of Nitrospirota bacterium. GTDB lineage: Bacteria > Nitrospirota > UBA9217 > UBA9217 > UBA9217 > JAJYKN01. The sequence continues at coordinate 2,288 of JAJXTW010000081.1, forward strand.
CAGGGTCCCCTGTCTGATCGGCATTACCTGCACTGTCGGCAAAGGCTCCTTCGGTTTGGGCAGATTCGCAAGACTTTTTTGTTTGCTCTTGACAACGATAACTCCGCCGACAACAAGCAGCAACGCAATAATCACAGTTACAAGTTTTCTTTTCATTTGAGATATTCCTCCAGTGTGCCGGTTGCCCTGCGCCAGGCGACAACAGCGGCGTTATAATCAAACAGTGCCTGCGTGTAATTGGCCGCTGCAGTCATGTCTGCCGCCTGTGCCAGCAGAAGGTCGGACATGACCCCTGCGCCGTTTCTGTATTTTTCCTGTTCAATGCGAAAAGATTCGTCTGCCTGAGCGATCGCCTGTTCCGCCGTAGCCACACGGTTCCTGCTCTCTTCCAATGAAGAGACAGCAGTCTGGATATCGAGTCGCATCTGATTTTCAACGGACAGGAGTCGCTGCTCGGCGCGTGACTTCAGTATCTTGTCACGTTTGTAATCTGCATAGAGTGAGCGGTCGAACAAGGGAATGCTCAGAACGCCTCCTACAAACCAATTGACCTCCTGGTAGTTGGGTCTAAAGCTGTATTGGTCGAGATAACCGGCGGAGGCACTCACCGTAGGCAGCATCTTGCCTCCGGTGATTTTCCGGTTCAGTTCAGCTTCATCCACGCCGGCGCGGGCGGTGAGGTATTCAGGTCTGTTCATGCGGGCTGCGTTTATCCCTTTGGCCAAGTCAGTCCTGACAGGGACCATTGTTAATGAATCCGCCGGCGTCAGAGTTTCAGGCGTCGCATCCGCCTGCTGCCCCATCAGAAACCTGAGCGTTGCCGTCAATGTCCTTTCAGCTTCTTCCAAAGATAAAAGTCGCTGTCTTTCATTTGCCAGCTGCACCTCTATTTTCAGCAAATCAACTCTGGCGATCCTACCCACATCAAATAGCAGTTGCGAATTCTTCCGCTGCTCTTCAAGCGCCCGGAGCGATGCCTGAGAAGCCTCCTTAAGTTTTCCCGTCTGGAGGAGCTTATTATAGGCGTTTACTGTGTTGGCTATCAGGTCATTTCTGGTAAGGGTCAGGCTGTTTTCCTGAAGCCGTGTTCGAAGTTTTGCCAGTCCCACTCCGTTTGTCAGCTGCCCTCCCTGATACACGGGGACCGTCATCATAAGAGTGCCCGCACCATATTCATCGCTGAAATGGGGGCCTATTTGTGCCGATTGGGCGGGTATGAAGGCTGTGGGGTCCTGACGCCGGATGAAGATAGTGTCAAGAGAAACGCGAGGAAACTGCTTTCCCTGGGCGCTGACGATTCCCTGCTCGCCTGCAGCCACATTCAGCCGGGCCTCGCTTACGGCAGGGTTGTTGGTCATTGCCGCAGAAAGGCATTCCTTGAGAGAGAGTTGCTCCCCAAAGGCCGCAAACGGCACAAAAAGCGCCAGACTGACCAGACTGAGTTGAAGAATAATGTATCTGCCGAGTTTCATGAATGATCTCCCTCGTAAATCGATATCGCATAAGTGTGTTTACTGTTACGGTACATTTTTACAATCATCGTCCTTTCTTTTGCCCGGGCACTTGAATGACAGATGCGGCCATCAACAGGATCGAAGCGCTTATGATTCTTTTTTTTCTCAAAACTGTTTCCTTGAGCCGGATTTTGTATTTCATTTCAATGACTGTGAGTCAAATAACTGTTTTCAGTGTCTACATTGCAATAGATATCATTATTGCAGCAGTCTGCGCACTCCATTTGTATCACTGCGTGTCTTATTCCCTGACCTGCAAGCAGCTGTTCGATTTCCTTTCTGATAGTGTCCGCTTCCCTTATCCTCTGGTCATGGACCTGGACATGCCCGGAAAAGGCCGGTATCCCATGCCCGATAGACCATATATGAACATCATGGACATTCCGCACCTCCCGGATATCGGCTATCGACTTTGCCAGGTCCCCCGCATGGAAACCTGTCGGACTGAGGTCAAGGAGTATCCATAGCGCTTCCTTTATGACACGAGCCCCGCCGATTATTATCACGACTCCTACAATGCCGCTCGCGATGGCATCGGCCGATATCCATCCGGTGAACCTGATAATCAGTCCTGCTATGATGACTCCTGCCGAAGACACCGTATCGCCGAGCACGTGGAGCCAGGCGCTCTTCATGTTCAGGTCATGATGTTTGTGCCCTAAAATCCATGCCATGATGAGATTGCCCACAAGCCCTGCTGTCGCTATTGAAAGCATGACGGATGAATTGATTTCCGGTGGTGCGAGAAACCGTTTGTAGGCCTCTATAAAGATGAAAATGGCGATAACCACAAGGCTGGTCCCGTTAATAAGTGCTGCAAGCAGGCCTATGCGCTGATAGCCATAGGTTGCCTTATAATCGGAGGGACGCTTCATGATCAGCAGGGCTATGAGGCTCAGCCCAAGGGCAAAGGCATCGGTAAGCACATGGCCCGCATCGCTCAGGAGCGCAAGGCTGTGGCTCAGGAATCCACCGATCACCTCGCCAACAAGTATGAACAGGGTCACAGCCAGACTCCAGCCAAGACGTTTTATTGAAGTGTTATCCATTGTCATCCTTTCATTAAGCATGCAGTCCGCATATTAGTGTTCTTCTCACCATCACCTGACAACTCCGACAGCACCCAGGACGGCTCCAACAGCAAGTACCCAGGCGGGATGCCACCGGAAACGCACCAGCAGGAGGAAAGAAATCGCCAGAAGAGCCCAGCCGGCGAAGCCCCGCAGTGCTCCTGGCGCCAGGAGCACTGCCGCGCTCACCACCATGCCCACTACAGCAGGCGTGACGCCGGCCAGAAAATCCTGAACACGCGGGCCTTTCTTGAGTCTGGAATACCCATGCGAAAGGAACGTCATAAGTATTAAAGACGGGGTGAAGAGCGCGAGAGTGGCCACCAACGCGCCGGCGACGCCATGCAGATGGAATCCCGCAAAGGTAGCCAGCACGGCTATTGGGCCTGGCGTAAGGTTGCTGATTGCGACCCCGTCTATGAACTCTCTTGGAGTGAGCCATCCGAGGGCCTCCAGTTTCTGTTGCAAAACAGGAATAAGAACGAAGCCTCCGCCGAAAAAGACAAACCCGATCTTAAGAAATACCCAGGCAATGGACGCCAGAGATGTACCTGTTACGGCAACTCCGGCAGCGGCGGGCAGGGCGAGCACGGCTGCTGTTGATCCGCTGACCGGTGTTTTCGTTTTTTTGTCCTGTTTCTGCTTTTCCCGGAGCCGGACCGCACCAAGCTTCCGCGTTCCGGCAATAAGACCTATCAGCCCGGCTCCGAGGAGGACATAGACGGCATTGATCTTAAACAAAGAGAACCCCAAAGCAATAACCGCTAACAGGGCAGACTGCCATGAACGCACTGCTCTTCGGCCCATGGACCACGCTGCGCCGAGGATCAGTGCGATGACAACAGGGGCCAGTCCTCCGATAGCGCTCTGCAGTCCCGGGACAGCGTGAAAGCTGAAGTAAAGCCAGGCTAGTATTATAACTATGAAAACGGAGGGCGCCATAAACGCAACCGCGCATGCAAGCCCGCCCAAAGGACCGTACAACCGGTTCCCAGTGAAAAGGGCGGCGTTTACCGCAAAGGGACCAAGCAGCTGTCCAAGCCCGATCCCGTGAAGAAACTCCTCCACCTCCATGACACGCTTCTTAACTATAATCTCCCGTTCCATAAGGGCGATCACCGCCATCCCGCCCCCGAAGCCTATAGCGCCGATTTTCAGGAAATGAAGAAGCAGGGCCGGCAGAGAGAGTGCCGGTCCTGTTTCCTCACCCAGTCGCTGAGCCTGTAAAGGACTTTCAATACTCCTGATGTCCTCCCTGTCGGTTTTCATTTGTCTTTTTCTTTTGCAGCGCAGGTTGTGCAGAGCATTCTTCCATCTGTAGCAATGGTCAATTTATCGGTAAATACCGCCTCGCCGCATTTAGCGCAGCGCTTTACGTTGAAGTTCGGCGACCCTTTCTTTACGTCCTTTTGAAAAACATCGCCCACATCCAGGAACTCGGATTCGGGAAGGCCCAGTATCCGCTCCACAAGAGGGTCCGTGATTGCAGGTGGGATGTCCTGCGGAGGAACGCCTTTTTTGCGCTCCTGCACAAAGGGCGAGTTCAAAGCCTTTTCGAAAAAATCAGGCTTCAGCGAAACTCTTACAGCCTTCCCCGTCTTCGTATCGACAAGGGTGAAGGCCATCTTGCTGTAATAGAGTTTCTGGATGTTTGCTTTTCCGTAAGTACATCCGGTGGCGGTCATGATGCCGTCGAGAAAGCATCCAGCGGCGTGTCCTTTGCCGGTTTCGGCCTCTACGAAAAGCTCCTTGTCCTTTGACCTCTCGACGCCGAGCGCCTTCATGGCTGCAAGCCCGGCCCTCAGCCCCATCGGCATGGCAGGGCACCTGTGGCCGTGAAACTCCCATGCCACGTCAAGATATTCCTTGAATTCTTTCATCGCAAGTCCTCCGTTTTGCTTAATTTCATGCAATGGCGCACCGGAAATTCCGGGCATCGCCCTGCACTATTTCAGAGACCTGCGCCTGTCATCCTCCGTGCCACCAACATTTGCAAACGACTGAAAACCGTTTCATAAGTAATGCCTCAAATGTTTGTTATTCCAAAATAGACGCCTATCATGACCAGCAGGGCACCGCTCAGCTTTTTTGCATAGAGCGAAAAGTTCTTCATTCCTTTTGCGCTTACAATACTTTCAGTGAGGCCGATTGACAAGCCGGCAATGAAAATGAGTGCGCAATGCCCAAGGGCATAGACAAAGAGAAGCGAGCCGCCGTATACCATATCTCCCTGAGTCGAGACATAGGCCAGGATTACTGCAAGAACAGGTGTTGCGCAGGGCGACGAGACCGTTCCGGTCAACATGCCAAGCAGGAATGCCCCGACAAGACCCTTTGTCCTGACCTGCCGCGTCTTCTGAAACGGCAATGGAATTGAAATAATTCCCATGAGCTGTAGACCCATCAATATGGCTATGACGGCAAGCCCTACATACAGCCACCTGCCCATGAAGCCGAGAAACTGACCCATAACTGAAGCAGCAGCGCCAAGAAGAGTAAAAGTTATCGAGAGGCCAAGAACGAATACCAGAGAAAAAAGGGCTGCCTTCTTTTTGTTTCCTTCGGAATAGCCACCTACATAGCCGATGACCAAAGGGATGGCGGCAAGGACACAGGGGCTTGCAGCCGAGATCAGACCGCCGACGAATACGGCAATAAATGCCAAACCGTGCTGGTTCTGAATGATATGCTGGATATTGTTGAAAATGGCTTCCATATATTCTATTGCCCCTGTCTGAGCTTCTCCGCATAGTACGGAGGAAGCCCGCTTTTGATGATTGCTAAAGCCGTCTTTTCGAAATCGTAAGGCACCCTGACAAATTCGGTCTTCACCTCGCTGGCAGTTATCTCAACCAAGGCAATACACGCCCTTGTATCGCCGTCTTTCGGTTTCCCTACACTTCCAGCGTTGATAAAGACTTTGCTGCCGATGTCTTTTCGATACGGCTTGTGCGTGTGGCCATATATCAGGATGTCGGCATAAACTTTTTCCGCCATCTCACTGAAGAACTTTTCCGGTCTGTCTTCATGCCAGTACACGTTGTTTTTTTTGGGGGTAGCATGAAAGAGAATAATCTTTTGGTCGTCAACCGTAAGCTTGATGTCAAGAGGAAGATTTCTCATGTAATCTTTCCTGATTGAGGTTGCGTGCTTCTTTGTCCATTCGAATCCAAGCCCTGCCATTTCAGCCTGGACAGGGTCTTCGTATTTGCATCCGCAATGCTCCCGGTCATTGGCAACCGTTTCGTCATAATTGCCCTGGACACCCTCAATGTCGTGCTCAATAATAAAATCTACCACCTCGTTTACAAAGGGGGCATAACCGCCCAAGTCGCCGAGATGGTATATCTTCTCAGCGCCGGACTCAAGCGCTACCTTGTAGGAAGCCTTCAACGCTTCAAAGTTGCCATGGATGTCGCCAAAAATTGCGATTTTCATGCGTGCCTGCGTGGCTCAGCCGCCGCACCCTCCTGCAATTTTTCTGTACAGGTAATAAATTGTCCTCTTTTCATTCTTCATTGATTCATCTTCAGGATTTTGCTTTATTCGTCTGTCAATCTCCGCCAACGCCTCCCCCACCGCTATCTTCAGTTTTTTGCCCTGAAAAAGCGGTGTCTTTTTATCGAGGTAATCGATATTGAGATCGATAGCTTCTTTATATTCATGCATGGCATTGATCGGCTCCTGCTTTCTCATCAACATATCTCCCATCAACATATGCGGTTCTCCCTCATAAGGGTATGTTTGTATAAGCTCACGCAGCAATCCTTCCGCCTTACCGGGACTGTCGGAATTAAGAAGGTTTCTCGCCAGTTTGGCCTTGGAGTCAATTTCGTCATTTGAAGGGGAGAGCTCTGCCGCAGTGCTCCGCATCTGGCTATTCCTGTCAGATCTCGCCTCACTCTTATGTTGAATAATAAGAACAAGCGAACTGACAGCAAGAACAATAATCGCCATAATGGATATCTTATCAAGTGTGTCCATTACATTTTTTCTTTCGCCCGTTCCGCTACCAGGTTCTTTTCCGTGATATCTTCTATATACCTGCCTTTTTCAAGACCGGCATGATCTCCTCATATCCGTAGAAGCCGACATGCCTGTGAAACTCCTTGCCTTTTTTATCAAGGAAGACCTGAGTCGGAATGATATATACGCCGAATTTTTGGGCGGCGTCATGGTCTTTTCTCACGTCAATAAAGATGACTTCGAGTTTACCCTTGTAGAATGTTCTCAGTTTTTCCATTACCGGCTTCATCTGCTCGCAAGGGATACAGCCCACTGACCCGAGCTCAAGCATGACTGCCTTGCCCGCCTTTCGCGCACTATTCAGCTCGTTATCGATGCCTGCTGCGCGACAGACCCCGGTCGTCGAAAGTACTATCAGGGATAAAACAACTGCAATCAATCTGATTCTCATAGTTCCTCCATGTTCATTTTGAGGCACGCTGCCCCAATATTAAGGCGGCTCAGGCCTTTAATCTCGTTCTCCATCAACGGAAACCGGAGCACAGGCAGGCCGAATTTCTCGTTGATCATATTCAGGTATTTCAGCTGCATCTGTCTTCTGTTCCTGAAAAAAGCATTGGCGCAAATATCCTCAGGCAGGATCATGTTCGCAATAACAAGTTGCATTTCGATCCCCGCCTCTTTCAGGTCGAGCATGGCACGATATGATTCCATGATCGGTGTCGACTCGGGATAGAGCACGAGGCTGAAGACGGTCCTGTTCTTGTCTCTAAGAGTACTGATGATGTCCCTGAAGCGGGTCTGAGTTGTTTCTTTGATCCCGGCGCTTTCGGCTGCCGAGACCATCATCTCAACCTGCTTTGCATAATCGAATGGGAGGTCAAGAAGTCTCAAGGTGTGGCCCGTAGGCGCAGTATCGAATACTACGACATCATAGTCTCTGCCCTCTATGTATTGTATGAACTTGTCAAAGGCTGCCATTTCTTCCGTGCAGGGGGAGTTCAGCTCCTCTTCCATTGTTGCCAGCATATCCTCTGAGTACTTCCCCCTTGCGTCGTTCAGGACTTTTTCCTTATACTCCTGAAAAGCTTCCCGCTGGTCCACCATCACCGCAAACAGGTTGTCGGTGATCTTCTCCGGCCTGCTTCCGACCTTAACATCTAGGACTTCGCCGATGTGGGCAGCCGGGTCAGTCGTAACAAGGAGGGTCTTAATCCCCTTTAGCGCTATGTATAATGCAGTAATGCAGGATAGCGAGGTCTTGCCGACCCCTCCCTTGCCGGTAAAAAATATGGCCTTTGTCTGCCCGGCCGGCAGAAGGAGCTTATCGATATCAGGTCTTTCAATAGACGCTACAAACCGCGCAGCCGATATGCGCTCTGCATTATAAGAGGGCTTTTCCCCTGTGAACAATTCCTTGGCTATCTCCTTCAGGGCGGAAATACCCTTCACCTCATTGTCCCGTAAAAACATGTAGCGCTTGGGCTGTGCAAAGGTCTTTTCCGTTTGTCTGATAACGTTCTGCTGGGCATAGTATTTTTTCTTGAAAAAAGAGATATCGCAGACCTCTTCAGGCAATATGCCGTTTATAATAATTTCTCCGGATTTAATCCCAATGGTCTCAAGCTCTTGTGATGCCCGAAGTGTCTCATAGAGTGAAAGCTCCTCGGGACGCATGACGAAGACGAAGGTTGTTCTGGCTTTGTCCTTCAGGATCGTCGTAGCCCGATCATATTTGTCCTTTGATCCCTGTATGGATTGAACTGGGCCAAGGCAGGTCTGGCCACTGCCTTTAGCTGATTCTTCAATGTGTTTAGACCAGTCAACAGGCAGTTCAAGAAGCCTTATTGTGTGACCCGTGGGAGCGGTATCAAATACGATAACCTCATATTCATCATCACCCTCCATGAAATCAATGAAGCGGTCAAAGGATGCCATCTCAGTTGTGCACGGCCCGCTCAGGTTTTCTTCGAGAGATGCGATCACATCCTCAGGCATCACCTCGCGGAAAGGGCCGATGATACGCTCTTTGTATTCCCTGG
>JAJXTW010000082.1 GCA_021783455.1 Nitrospirota bacterium
GCTCGGGCTCCACGGGGACCATGGGCGTAAGGGAGGAAATTGCATGGCGGTAGAGGATCTCCCGCTTCGGACTATCCATGACGATGACGTAGCTGTCGAATGCTTTGATCTTGCCCGCAACGCGAATCCTGTTCTGGAGCGTTACGGCAACGGTCGTCTGCTCGGTCAGGTAGGTGTTCAGCATCCGGTCGAGGAGATTTGCTTCCATGAAAGACACCTCTTGCTTCTACCGATTGATGGTCGTGATCGAATGTTTATAGTACAAGTGCTGCTTGCCGCCCTCTTTCAGCAGGATGGTGAAACTGTCGCAGGCCTCGATATATCCCTTGATCCGCTGTCCGTTGATGAGGTACAGCGTGAGGACCTGGTTTTCTTTAATGGCCTTGTCGAGAAACTCCTGCTGAATGTTCGGCCGTCCCGAGGGCGCCTCGGCGGACGGATTCGTTTGGTCGGGAGCAGCCTGAGCCGGCTGGGGAGGGATAGCCAGAAGCGTGTGCGGGGCGGTGAAGTAGGAAATCTCCTGCTTTAAGAGAGTGACGATCTTGCCGTTCGCTTCCAGATTGATTTCATACCGGCCGATCTCGCGGATAATCCCTTCCAGCTCGGTTTTGTTCATCTGGCCGATACGAAGCTTGATACCGCTTGCTAACGCCTGAGACAGGAACTGCGGTTCGACACTTTGACTTAATTCTTCCTTCAGAACTTCCATTAAGAAAATGATATCTGAAATCATTTTTTTTTGCAAGGAAATTTTCCAGATCGCTGCTTTACGTCGGTTAAGAAAGCCGTCCCTGATCTCCCGTGTCGTCCCTAACCGAAGGTTGAAGCGGTATGCCCCTCCCTTCCGATAGCCTGTTTTCCGCAGCCGGACGGCTTTTTCCTTATTGACTTTTGGCTAGGTATGGCCTATTATCCAACGCTATGTATGAACTTATGGTCGAATCAAAATTTGCGGCTGCACATCAACTTCGGGCCTATCAGGGCAAGTGTGAGCGGCTTCACGGCCATAACTGGCGCGTGACCATCGCGGTGACCGCCGAACGTCTGGATGAAGCAGGGTTGGCCATCGATTTCCATGAACTCAGGAAATCGCTCCGTGAAGTGCTCGACCAGCTCGATCATACGTTTATCAACGATATTTTCCCGTTCACGCAGATCAACCCTTCATCGGAAAACCTGGCCAAGTGGATTTACGACAGCATGGCGAAAAAACTCGATAACGATAACATCCAGGTGGCGAGCGTGACCGTCTGGGAATCAGACACGGCGTCGGCGAGCTACTTCGAGTAAACCATTTTGGCCACTCTGCACGTGCGCTGCGCACTCGTAAACGCCGGGTGCAGGCAGAGATCACAGAGCGCGCAGAGTTCATGAAGTGAATCTCTCCCGTTCTTGAACTATCCATGATTATCGACAAACTCATCGCTGAAAAAATTCTTTCCTTCGCGTTATCCCGGAAGGCCGATGCAGCCGAGGTCTTTCTCCGGGCCTATTCTTCCACCTCCATCGAAGTAAAAGACCAGAAGGTCGATGCTTTCGACCGTGCCAGGGATATCGGCGCCGGGCTTCGTGTGTTCACGGGGGCACGCATGGGGTTTGCTTTTACGACCGACCTTTCGGACGGCGCGCTTGCATCCCTTGCAGAGGCAGCAGTCACGAACGCGCGGCATACCGAACCCGATTCGTTTCATTCCCTTCCCGAAAAACCGGCATCGGCCTATCATACGGCGCGCATTTACGATCCCGAGATCGTCGCTCTGAGCGAGAAGGAAAAAATCGAGCGGGTCATGGCCATGGAGCGCGAGGCCTTCGGGGTCGATGTCCGGATCAAACGTATCCGCAAGGCATCAGCGGACTTCTCCAATGCCGAGACCCTGATCTTGAACACCAAAGGGGCCGAGGTTTATTACACCAGTACGGCCTGTTCATCGAGCATCGAGGTGGTTGCCGAGGAAAAAGGCGAGTCGCAGGCAGGTTCCGATTTTGACGTGAACCGGTTTTATCGAAAGCTCCTGATCGAGGAGGTCGGCCGCAGGGCCGCGCGGCGCGCCCTTGATCTGCTCGGAGCAAAACATATCGATTCCGTCAAGGCCCCGGTCGTCCTTGAAGCGACCGTGGCGCAGGAGTTCCTCTCCCTGATGGCGAGCGGGTTCTCGGCAGAGGGCGTCCAGAAGAAAAGGTCGCTCTTTATGGGCAAACTGGGCCACGAGGTGGCGTCATCTGTCATCACGGTGCTTGACGACGGACTTCTTGACGGAGGGCTGGGGACCGCGCCGTCGGACGATGAGGCCGTGCCTATGCAGAAAAAAACAGTGATCGAAAAAGGCAGGCTGGCCCTGTTCCTCTATAACACCTTTACGGCGAACAAGGACAAAACCGTGTCAACGGGCAACGGTATGCGCGGCGGGTTCAAGGGCATTCCCGGCGTGGGCCTGACAAACCTTTACATCGAACCGGGCAAACTTTCGCCGGAAGATCTTATTGGTCCAATCGACAGGGGCCTCTATGTGACAGAGATCATGGGCATGCATACAGCTAATGCCATCTCAGGAGATTTTTCCGTTGGAGCTACGGGGTTCTGGATCGAGAAGGGGAAAAAGGCCTATCCGGTCCGCGAAATCACCATTGCGGGAAATATCCTCGATCTTATGAAACACGTGGATGCCGTGGGCAGCGATCTTCGCTTCTCCGGCAGGATCGGCAGCCCGTCGCTTCGCATCAAGGAACTTTCCATCGGGGGGAAGTGAAGCAGAAAAAAAGCCCGTTCGTGGCTGATAGCTCATAGCTGATAGCAGTTGCCATGAACTATGAACTATGAACTTTGAACTCCGAACTGTCATCCCTCCACACCCTCTTTTCGATCTCTTTTAACAAATCCCCGAACGTATCCTGCTTGATCGCTGAGCAGGCCACCCCTTTGAACCGGCTCGCCATGGCTTTGGCCCACAGCGGATTTACCAGATCGACTTTGTTTAAGACCATGAGCTGGGGGATGTGCTCAAGGCCGATCTCCTGCAAAAGAGTGTTCACCGATTCCATCTGCTGTTCGAACCGGGGGTTGCTGATATCCACGACATGGAGGATCAAGTCCGCGTCCTGCATTTCGTCGAGCGTGGCGCGGAATGCTCCCAGCAGGTCTTGCGGAAGGTCCTTGATGAAACCCACCGTGTCGGTGATGACCACCTCGCGGTCGCGCGGGAAGCGAAGTCTTCGCGTGGCGGTGTCGAGCGTGGCAAAAAGCAGGTTTTCCGCTTTGACTTCCGATCTGGTGAGCGCATTGAACAGCGTGGACTTGCCGGCATTCGTGTAGCCGGCGATCGAGACGATCGGGATATCGCTTTTGATCCGCCGTTCTCGCCGCTGGCCGCGGGCCTTTCCGAGAGCGTCGAGCTGTTTCTCCAGCCTGCGGATCTTGTCCCGCGCACGGCGCATGTCGACTTCGAGCCTCGTCTCGCCCGGCCCCCGCCCGCCGATGCCGCCGGTGAGCCGCGAGAGGGCGGTGGAGCGTTCCGACAACCTCGGCAGCCGGTACTTGAGCTGGGCAAGCTCGACCTGTACTTTGCCGTCGCCGCTGTGCGCCCGGCGCGCGAAGATGTCGAGGATAAGCTGGGTCCGGTCGATGACGCGCATTTCGGTGATGTCGCCTATTGCTTTTATCTGGGCAGGGGAGAGGTTCTGGTCGAAGACGATCAGGTCGGCGCCGAGCTGCTGGGAACGAATGATCAGCTCCTTGAGCTTCCCTTCGCCGAGCAGATATTTCGGGTTGATATCATGCAGCCGCTGGATAACCGCGTCGAGCACGGTGATGCCGTCGGTCCGGCTGAGTTCTTTCAGCTCCTCGACGGACTCTTCCTGCTCTTGCCTGCTTTTCTTCGATACGGAGACGAGGATCGCACGGTCTTTCTTCGCAACTTCGAGCGCAGCCTGCGCCCGTTCCATCTGCCGTTCGATATCGGCGATGAATTCCGAAATATCCAGCGAGAGCGCATGCACGGACTGCGGCAACAGGACCTCGTAGAGCTTTTCCTCAGGATTGGGAGGGATGAGATAGGCGATCGAGATCGTTCCGGGAAGGCCGTCGGCCTGTACGGCGAGCGCGGCAATAAGGTCCATTCTGAGCAGCGCCAGGTCAGTGAGGTCTTCCTGGTTCAACGGCTGTCCCTTGAGATGGGTGTGGATGAAACGGACGCCGCGAAGGCGTTTCGCCCCGAGGCGATGTTCCGAGAGATCGGGGATGAGGATGTCCTTGTTCGTGCCGACGAGAACGTTTCTGACGCTTCCCGAACGGTCGATGATGAGGCCGATTTGCCTGCCGATTGCCGCCGAGGCCTCGGAAAGCGCCCGCGCGGCCTCCGGCGTGATGACGGCATCCGGCGGCATTCTCCTGCGGTAGAGGCGTTCGAGCATTTTTGTTTCAGCCGGCTTCAGGCCTGTTGTATTTCCGTGGATAGTGGGGATGGCGCTCTCCTTGAGTCTTCCGGTGAAGACAGCTACAGCGCAGGCAAGAACCTGCGCTGTTTTCATTGTATCACACAATCCGGGCTAAACTTCGCTACTTCAGGACAAACACGATGTCATGCTCCCGGGCATGATCTTTTACCTTGAGACCGACGCTCTGGCCCGCTGCAGCCTGATCGATGTGCTGGTGTTCGTACTCCATGGATTCCACGGCCTGAGTGAAGTCGGTCACATGTCCTTTCACATGAATGGTATTTCCTGTTCTGAGCGTTCCTTTATTGATTTGTACCACTGCAACGCCGAGATGGCTGTAGTAATGGGTCACTGTGCCGATTGCCTCTTCATTTGAGGCTGGTTCCTCCACCGGGGGGATTGTACGCGGAGGCGGGCCAGGTTCGATCATGGTCGGCCTGGACTTTATAGGCGTCCCTGCAGACTTTGACTTTTTTGCTGCTTTTTTTCTTGCCGTTTTTTTCACGGTTTTTTTAAGTGTTTTCTTTTTCGTGATTTTTTTCTTGGCAACTTTCTTTTTAACCGTCTTTTTGACGGGTTTGCGGGAAGCGGCTTTCTTCTTACTCCTGCCCTTTATTGTTTTCGGCATCGATAACCTCCTCCGTTTTTTTCGCTCTTTCATTCAGGAAGCATGAACCATCTTCATTGTATCATAGGCGCGAGGAAACAATCGCGCTTAATCAAGACCTGGATTGATTTTTCCTTGCATGGGGGGAACTTTAAAATTGTAACAAAAAAGCAGTAAATTGCAAGGCTAAAAGAAGCAAAATTGTGGATTGAGAGCCTAAATTGTTGTCTTGACAGCCTACAACAAATATGGAATAATCGCCCATCAAACAATGTTTGCTAAACGATGTTTGCTCGTCGGATTCTGGGGATGAGCTTTTTTTTGAGTCAAATAGTTTAGTAGTATCGAAACAGTATTAAGGGTGCTGAATTCACAAAGGGGTTCTAAAACAAGAAAGGGAGAGGAGGAAGTATGAAGAAAAGCTTATCTGCAATTATGTTGGTTGCACTAGTAGGTTGTTTGTCAATGTCTCTGCCGGCAACTGTTTATGCAACAGATGGCATGAATCTCGAGGGATATGGTCCTATCGCAACGGGTATGGGCGGCGCGTCCATGGCCTACGATAACGGCACCGCCGCGATGATGAACAACCCCGCAACGCTCGGGCTTATGCCTGATGGGAACAGACTGGACGTGGCATTAGGCTACCTTGGTCCGAATATCACGGTGACCGGGCCGCAGGAAACGACCTCACAATCAAACGCGTTCTATATGCCTGCTATCGGATGGATACAGAAGTCCGGTCAGTCGGCATACGGTGTCGGTGTGTTTGCCCAGGGGGGGATGGGGGCGCAGTATGCGGCTGATACCTTCCTGGCCGCGGGTTCAGGCGAAAAAGTCCGATCCGAGTTGAGCGTCGGCCGATTGATCGTTCCCTATGCTTATGAAGTAAACAAAAACCTGAGCGTCGCGGCTTCCGTTGATTATGTCTGGGCTGGTTTGGATTTGAAGATGGCGCTTCCCGGATCGGCGTTTCTTGACATGGCAGGCGGCAGTCAAAAATATGGAACCGTCTCTGGCAGTATGATGACAACATTTAATCAGTTTGTAACCTTCGGGATGCTTCAATCTCCATCTGCAACGACCACGCCGGTAAACTACGGACGTTTTGATTTTTCAAATAACGATCCCTATACGGGCAAGGCCATGGGATCCGGTTTTGCCGGCAAGCTCGGCGGTGTATACAAAGTGAATGATGCCCTGTCCGTCGGTTTGGCTTATCACAGCAAGACCTGGCTCGGTGATCTGACGACGAACAGTGCCCAGGTGAGCTTCAATGCGAACGTTGACAACAATCTTTTAAATGGATCGTGGAAGCCCGGCGTGAGTGGATCGCCTGCTGCTACTTATTCAGCGGTGCCGATTCCGCTTTCGGGCAAGATCCATGTCGTTGATTTTCAGTGGCCGCAGATGCTGGGCGCAGGTGCTTCCTATCAGGTGTCGGACAAGTTGATGGTCGTGTTCGACTATAAATGGATCAACTGGGCAGATGTGATGAAAAATTTCAAAATGACTTTTACAGCTGATTCGACGCAGGCTGGTCTGGCGCAGGGCTTTGCCGGTACAGAGCTTGATGCTACGTTATACCAGAAATGGAAGGACCAGCATGTGTTCATGATCGGCGCAGGCTATAAATTGACCCCCGAGTGGGTAGTTCGAGCAGGCTTGAATATCACCAACAATCCCATTCCTGATACCTATGTGAACGCCTTGTTCCCAGCCATCGAAAAGAACCATCTGACCCTGGGCGCCGGCTATATGATCAGCAAGGCATCGAGTGTAGATGCATCATACACCTATGCGCCGCGGGTAAAGGCGACCAGTCCCCAGGTGGGTGTCATAGCCCACAGCCAGAACAATGCGCAGGTCATGTACAGCTATCGGTTTTAACGGAAGATAGTTTCATAAAGAATCGGTTTTAAACAGAGGAGCAATCTCCCCACACAGGAGATTGCTCCTTTTTTTTGAATACGTTTGCATCGACGCAGGCCTGATATGTCTGTTTCGGGTTGACTGCGTTCGATGAATGGATTATGATTGCGAACGTATACCCCATGAAAATTCTTATCATCAAACTCTCCGCCATCGGCGATGTTGTCCAGACGCTGCCTGCGCTCGAAGCCATCAAGAAAGTCCATCCCGAAAGCGAAATAACCTGGGTGGTCGAGGAAGCAGCAGCGGGCATTCTCGAGGGACATCCCCTCATTGACCGGCTATTGATCTCAGGTCGGAAAACCTGGCTGCGCCTGATCTGGAATCCGATTACGGCTTATCAAGGGTTCGGAGGCATCATCGCGTTTGTCCGCGACTTGCGAAGTGTCCGCTATGATATCGCCATAGACTTCCAGGGGCTCTTCAAGAGCGGGGTCGTCATCGGTATTGCCCGCGCCGATCGCAAGATCGGTTTTGACCGCACGCGCGAGTTTTCCTATTTGTTTCTGAACGAACGATTGCCGGCCTATGATATCGAAAAACACGCACTTGATCGGTATCTCGACGTTGCGCGGTATCTCGGCGCACAGGACCCGTCTCCCTCGTGCACGCTGTCCATAGAACAGGAACTCGCAACGATCAGGCGGAAGCTTGCAAGTATAAAACCGTCCGGCCGGAGACTTGCGGTCATGAACCCCGCTGCGCGGTGGAAGACCAAGCTCTGGCCTGAGCCGAACTTTGCCGAACTAGCGGACCGTTTGATCCAGGAAAAAAACATGATGGTAATATTTACGGGAAGCCTTGATGACCGCAGAATGAACGAACGAATCCTCGCATTGATGAAGCGCGGGGATGCCGTGAACTGGGCAGGGGAGACGACGCTCAAGGAACTGGCTGCGCTGGCGTTCCTGTCGGACGTGTTCATCACCACGGACACCGGCTCCATGCACCTTGCCGCGGCCGCCGGTGCGAAGGTTGTGGCGCTCTTCGGTCCCACGGCCCCCTGGAGGACCGGCCCGTACGGCCCTTTAGGCACGGTGATGCGCACGGGAATCGATTGTTCTCCGTGCTTTCAGAGGACCTGCGAAAACAATATGAAGTGCATGGCGGGAATTACCGTCGAGGAAGTAATGAGGAAATTGCCGTTGTGAAAAATGGAGAACAACGTCGGTTCTTGCTCTCGCATCCCCTGTACTGTCTTACTGAACCATGAAATTGATTTGGCGCCGCCCTTTTAACAGAACCCTATTCCCGCCGTCCTGTCGATATATTTAAGGATCTGCTCCAGAGTTAGTCTCCGGTCATCAAGCGCCCAGAAAAAAAAGTCATCAACTGACTTAAAAGACCCGAATGCCGATTGGTGCGACGCGAGGATGTCCGCGGCAGATTTATCCACAACGATCTGGTTTGTGGACTCCAGCTGGTCCAACTCCCTGGGGAAATCCTCATACCAGGCAGCATAGTTTTTCCCTTTGGCCTTGCCGATGCGGTCCTTGATCATATTCAGAACAGCCCGGTAAAGGACCGCCTGGTCCTTCAACATGTGCTGTGGATCGATCATGATCGAATGCATGCCGATGGCCTGAGTCATCTCAGCGTAGCGCCCCTGTTTAAAGAGGTCCTCCAAATAAAGTTTGAGTGTCTCCGTTTTCTCAAGATTCGAGACTAGTACGACTTCGGGCATGACCGCATACCTCCCCTTCAAGACATAACTTCTTATATAATGGATCAAATTCTATACTATGTCCGCTGTGTATGCAAGATTTTTTTGCGCCTCATTTCATTAAAAAACTCATAATTTTGCAAGAAGTCCCCAGTGCTGTTATTGCCAGGAGCAAGCGCCACGGCAATTTCGCTTTTTCAATCAATTGCGAGCTGCGAGATCGCTTCGTTGCGCTCGCAAAGACGTTTTGTGAACTTTTTATGAGACCAAGGTCGGGAATGACCTGAAGTTTGTTTGATTCTCTATCCAGGCTGAACTACGGGCAAACAGACGCGGCTTGGCACGAAGGCAAAGGTTTTGATCGAATCAAAAAATGAGTTGACTGGCTACATCAAAAGGGCTTATGATTTCTAAGTTGTTTATCTCGACGACTGCGAGCCGATTGTGAATGTCACGCGCAGACTCAAGGACGCGGGGCATCAGATGCTGTTCGTGACCCCGGAATATCCATACTTCAAGGTGATTTTTTGAAAAAAATAGAGGTGTCCTATGTCCAGGATCTATGATGACGTAACAAAAACCATCGGGAATACGCCGCTGGTCAGGATAAACAAACTGGCCCGGGGGGTGACGGCAGAGGTCGTCGCGAAGTTGGAGAAAGCGAACCCTCTTGCGAGCGTCAAAGACCGGATCGGCATTGCCATGATCGAGGCTGCTGAGAAAGCAGGGCTTCTTAACAAGGATTCGGTTATCATCGAGCCGACGAGCGGCAATACGGGGATCGCGCTTGCGTACATCTGCGCTGTCAAAGGATACCGCCTGATCCTCACCATGCCGGACACCATGAGCAGGGAACGGCGGGCGATCTTGCGGATTTTCGGCGCGGAACTCGTGCTCACCGAGGGCAGCAAAGGCATCCGCGGCGCCATCGAAAAGGCCGAGGAACTGGCCCGGGAGCATCGCGGGGCCTTCATCCCGCAGCAGTTCAAGAACGCCGCAAACGTAGACATGCACCGGAGGACGACGGCGGAAGAAATATGGAACGACACTGACGGCCGGGTCGATATGCTCGTGGCCGGCGTGGGCACCGGCGGCACCATCACCGGTGTTGCGCAGGTCCTCAAGCAGAGGAAACCCTCGTTCAAAGCGATTGCCGTGGAACCCAGGGATTCCCCGGTGCTTTCCGGGGGCAAGCCGGGTCCGCACAAGATCCAGGGGATCGGCGCGGGATTTATTTCTGATATTCTCCAGCGTGATCTTATCGATGAGGTCATCCAGGTGACCAATGATGACGCCGGGAACATGTCCCGGAGAGCTGCACGGGAGGAGGGGCTCCTGGTCGGGATCTCATCTGGAGCAGCGCTCTGGGCCGCGGTTGAGGTGGCAAAACGGCCGGAGAACAGGGAAAAGCTGATTGTCGTCATCCTTCCGGACACCGGTGAACGGTATTTATCGACGTGGCTCTTTCAGGATTATATGGAGTGAGGGGTAAACGACAACAGGAACGGCACCGGGAGCTCTCTTGGCCGGACTAGTCCGTCTCAAATACAAAAAAGGCAGGATGTTGAAGAAGTGTTTTAAGTGGTTCGACAGGCTCACCACGAACGGATAAAAATCCATTGTTTCAATGTTCCCGACCTTCGCCCTGAGCTTGTCGAAGGGTGAACGCAGGGTTTTTCAACAGCCTGCCTAAATATAATGCCCTGGTTTATGGTTTCTTTTCTTCGATTTTCTTTGCTTCGACCTTATCGTCGTCTTTCTCGGCCATGGCTTTCTTGAATCCCCGGATGCTCTTCCCGAGGCTCTCGCCAAGTTCAGGCAGTTTCCCCGGACCGAAGATGACCAAAACGATCACGAGAATCAGAAGCAAATGCATTGGTTGGAACAGTCCTCTACCCATTTTTTATTCCTCCAATGGTTGCGTCACTTTTTTATTTCGCGCGAAGATGGCGGCTTTTTTTTCACGGACGATAATATGAACAGCAGGATGATAAGAATCCAGACAAATTTTAACGTCAAGAGGGTGAATGACAAGTAGATAAATTGTTTTATCGACTTCATCACCAAGCTGGCAGCCACGATGAGGCCGCCGATGAGTAATAGTTTGTCAGATTTCATAGCGAGGGTGAAAATGATTTATACTGTAAATCTTTTTTGCCCCCTCTAGAT
>JAJXTW010000083.1 GCA_021783455.1 Nitrospirota bacterium
AATGCACCTACTCATATATTATGACGAGTGATAAAAGTGATGAACAAAATTTAACAGGAAAGCAGCCATATTATTTGTCGGCAAAATCAAATTTAAATGATGCACCCACTTTTGTCAAGATACTATTCACGTTGCCGTAAACGTATTGGCGCACTGTATCTGTTTTCTGCAGGAAAATGAATAGCCCTTAATGGGTATTTTTAGGGTATGTGAATAACTGACCATATGCGCTGGATTTGAAGACAGCTGTTGCCCCCCTGAGGCAAATCGAAACACACGCTTATGGATGATTATCCGTACAGGTCGGGGTACTATACTAAGACTTTGAGGTCCTCGGCGTCGAAAAGAGGCTCAGAACACGTGTCATGACTGCAGGGAATCACCCGGTCGCGGTCGTCCCCGTAAACGATCGCCGCATATATCTTTCCCGTGAGAGCACGGGATGTGCGGGCAAGCTCGCTTTCCGGCGCGGCTTCAACGGCAAGTTTCAACATGCGAAATGACGCGTCGAGGCTGCAGAAGTAGGTACCGGCATGCACGCCGACCTCGCGCGCCAGCCCGGCAAACAGCCTGAGCGATTGATGGGCGAGCCGCTGGTACTCGTCCTTGCCGATCATAAGCGACAGTTTCAGGAGCAGGAGGATGGCCAGGGCATTGGCCGAGGGATGAGGCACGTCCTCGATCTTCCTGAGCCGCGTGCCCAGGACCTCCGTCTCGGTATCGAAGAAGCCTCCGGCCTGCGTATCAAAAAAACGATCGACGCAGACCGTCATGAGTTCATCGGCCTGCAAAAGATAGTGCTGCTCCGCCGTGGCGGCATATCCCTCGATCAGGGCATCGACAAGGTGGACATAGTCGTCGAGCACGGCCGGGACGCCTTCGGTATGCAAAAGCCGCCCGTCGACAAACCGTTCCCGCAGGACCCGCTCAAGGCTCCTGGCCGCAAAAGCCGTGATCGCCCCGTCCCCGAACACGCTGCCTGCGTGGAACCAGGCCGCTATCAGCATGCCGTTCTGTGCGGTGTACAGCGCGCGGTCGATGAAGGGGGCCTCCCTCTTTGCGCGGGCTTTGAGCAGTTTTTTCCTGCCCCGTTCGATGGTCCCCCGGAGGCCCCCGACATTCCTCCCGAGATCTTTCGCAATGTCCTCCACGGCCTGCTCTACGAACAGCACCTTCTTTGCCGGATCATGATGCATGCTTCCCTTCTCATGCAGCAGGTACGCCGAGAGCACGGTATACTCCTCAGGGTCAAGCGCTGTTCTCAAGGCATGATCGGTCCAGGTGAAGTATCCCCCCTCGTCATCGGGCGTCACATCAGCGTCCTGGCTCGCATAGAATCCGCCGTCAGGATCGGACAGCACCTGCCGGGTAAATGCGACGATATCCATCGCGACGTCGCGAAGCCGTTCGTCGCCGAATACGGCATACCCGTCCGTATAGTTCCTGAGGAGCCCTGCGTTGTCGTCGGCCATTTTTTCGAAGTGCGGAACGATCCACGCCTCATCGACGGAATAGCGATGGAACCCGCCGCCCACGTGGTCGTGGAATCCACCCCGTGCCATGGCGTCAAGCATGGCGCGCGCGGCCTTGCCCGCAGCGGCCCCCTCGGGCAGGAGGGACCGCCGTATGAGGAACTCGAGCGCCCCGGTCATGGGGAACTTGGGGGCCGTGCCGAACCCCCCGTTCTGCATGTCGAATTGGGACAGCATGACGCTCTCCGCCTCCCTGACCATTGTTTCGTCGATATCCGTGGGATCGAGCTCCTCCATCTTGAGTACGTCCATGACACGCTCTGCGTATTCCGCGGCATCATTTTGCTTCGTCGTATAAAACTTGTGCACGGACCACAGCACGTTCTTAAACCCCGGCCTGCCCTGCCGGTTCTCGGGCGGGAAATAGGTCCCGCCGTAGAAAGGCCTCTTGTCGGGCGTCAGAAAAACCGAAAGCGGCCAACCGCTTCCTCCCCCCATGGCTGCAACGGCCTGCTGGTACCTGCGGTCGATGTCGGGCCTCTGGTCGCGGTCGAGCTTGATATTGATGAAAAGATCGTTCAGGAGCCGCGCCGTCTCTTCATCTTCAAAGGATTCCTTTGCCATCACATGGCACCAGTGGCACCATACGGCGCCCGTGCTCAGGAACACCGGCTTGTTCTCCTGCCGCGCTATCTCAAAGGCCTCGTCGGACCAGGGATACCAGTCGATCTTCTGGTGCGCGGCGTGCTTCAAGTAGGCTGATTTTTCGTTGGCAAGTCTGTTCATGGTATCCACACCGAATCGGCGAGGGGGCGAATCGGAGAATCAACGAAAAAACCGAACACGATTTTCGACTGCTCTTCTCGCCGTTTAACCGATTTCCCGTTTCCCCGATTCGCTTTTGTTTTCAGAACGTCTTCGGGTCTTCAGGCGGCAGGGATGATTCATCAAAAGGCAGTACGCCGAGCTGGGTCATGACGGACTCAAGGTCCGAGAGAAGTGCATGGTAATCGTATCCCGGCATTTCTTCGTTCAAGGCCCGTTCGGTCAGGCGGTCGAAGGCGTCAAAATCAAATACACCGTCAAGTACCCGCGATCGCACGAGCGCCGCATAGAGCCTCTTGTCATCATTGAGCTCGTCTGCCTTGACAACAAGACGCGCCTTCCGCGCCGGTTCAGCCACATAGGCCTGCATCGCTCCCTCCAGGGCGTCGTAGAGCGTCGCGATCCCTGCCGCAATTTTCCCTTCGCGAAGCCTGCGTCTTCCACCGCGAATGTGCAGTCGCGCGCGTAGCAGCGGCCCCGCAACCGGACCGAGGGTTTTTTCATCCATTAAACCGAAGTGCGGCATAGAACATCCCCCTGCACAGACACCGGCGCGCCGGCAGGGCCTCAACCCTTTTGCGCGACCTTTCTTCAAGTATAGCACAGGGGATCGTTCCGGGCTCTGTGGTGTGAAGAGGCATGACGCGACCCGGTCAGAGGGGAGAGGAAAAAGCACAGCCGCCTTTACCGCTGTTCTTGACGCAGTACATCGCAGCATCCGCCTTGTTAACGACGGTTTCCGCATCATCGCTGTCTTGGGGGTAGATGCTGATGCCGATGCTTGCGCCGAGGGTGCATAGGTGTTCCTTGAACAGAAAGTCAACGGCCTTCTGCCCGGTGTCAAGCTTTATGATGTTGTTGGCGATCCCGGCGCGCCGCAGGAACCGGCTGATACTGCTGATAGTCCATACGATGTCCTCCTCGCGACGTGCACGCGATCCGTGGTGCGGACCAAAGGCAGGAAAAGCAATGACAGCCGGACCCGGCTTTGTTCCGTCACGGGGACCAGGCCGGCGACGTATAGTTGGCGTCGTTCGGCGTGATCCGTTCGAGGTCCGAACCGTCTGCATTCATGATATACAGGTTGGATTTACCCTCCCGGTTCGAACTGAAGAGGATCTGCCTGCCCGAGGGCGACCACATCGGGTTTTCATCGCTTCCCGGACCGCTGGTAAGCACGCGGAAATCCGAGCCGTCGGGATTCACTGTTGCGATCTTGAACAGGCCATGGACCTGCGAGGCGAACACGATCCGGTCTCCCCGCGACGACCAGTTCGGAGACGCATTATAGTTCCCTTCGAAGGTGATCCTGCGGACATCGGTCCCGTCGGCGCCCATAATGTACAGCTGCGGCGTGCCGGCCCTGCCCGAGGTAAAAACGATTTCCCTGCCGTTCGGCGCCCAGGAGGGGGCCACATTGTCCGAGGCGCCGTAGCTGAGCCGCTCCAGGTCATTCCCGTTTTTGCTCATGGTATAGATCTCGGTGCCGCCGTCCTTGGAAAGCGCCAGAGCGATGCGCTTGCCGTCCGGCGACCAGGCCGGGGAGATGTTCAGGCCTTCTGACCCCGACAGCTTCCATCGTTTGCCGGTCTCCATGTCCAGCTCGTACAGATCGGGGTTTTTGTCGCGGTAGGAAACGTAGGCGAGCGCTTTGCCGTCGGGACTCCAGGCCGGAGAAAGGCAGATGGACCGGTCCGCCGTTATCTTCAAGGGGTTCTGTCCGTCGTAGTCCATGACGTACAGTTCCTTGAAGTGCGTCTTGTCGGACACGTAGGCAATGCGGGTCCGCGCTATTCCCCGCTCGCCGGTATACCGCGAAACGATCTCGTCGGCGAACGTGTGGACCATCCGCCGGAAGGTATCCTCGTTGCCGAAATATTCCTTGTTTGCGATGCGCATTCCCGATGCGGCATCGAAGAGCTTGCCCTGCAGCACCAGGTCCGTGCCTTTTCGCTTGAGGTTGACCCATACGACGCCGGTGAGGCCGAAGGTGCCGCCGCGCTTGATAATGTCCCCGGGCGGCTCCGTGTTCCCTGCGTAGGACAGGTCGAGCTTTTTCGGGTCAGTCACGTCGAAAATCTCCGAGCGCCGCAAGTCCGCCTGCAGGACCTCGAGCGCCAGGGCGCGAAGCGCCGGCGATCCCGTCTCGTCATGAACGTCGAGCACGGCAATGGGGATCTTCTTGCTCTCTCCCTGGACCACACCGAGGTAGTACTGGGCCATCGCCGGCATTGCCGTGAGCAAACAAAGCGATATGATTAATAGTATGCGTTTCATTCTCATTGATGATGAAGAGCGGGAGCACGGGTCCGAGAAACTTGCCCGGGCACTGGCTTCCCCACAGTTTATTCTGCCATCAGATCCACGCTGAACTCCAGAGTCTGTTTTGCGAAATCTTCAGGCAGGGGAGGAAAGGGATTGGAGGAGCGGATGGCCCGTATGGCCGCAGCCTTGAATCCATAGGTCCCGACGGAATGTTCCTCATCGAGATTCACCTCGCCCACCCAGCCCGACCTGTTGATTGTAAAGATGACCCTGGCTTTCGCATCTTGCGCGTCCGGCGGAGGTCTCCAGTTTTGACCGATCTTTTCCCGGACCAGGCCGAGATACCACGGGAATTTAAAGTCCTGCTGCGGCGTTTGAACGGCAACGCCTTCACTCTTGGGGCCCGGCGTTGTTTCACCCGGCGCTGCTGCAGGCTTTTCCTGTTCGACCGCCGACTTTGGCTTCTGGTTCAACTCGGGCATTGCGCCCTTTTTCGGCAGCGCCTTCGTAGCTTTGGGTTGCCCTTTTTTCAGCTTCGGCAACGCCTTTTTCGCCGTTGGCTTGGGTGGGGCCGGGGCTACCGTCTTCGGCGCTTCCATCGACGGCGGGGACGGCGTGGCTTGCGGCAGAGGCGCGATCTCCGCGGGCGCACCCACGAGCTTCACCTCATAGAACGGAGGAACGTAGGCTTTCGGGGTCACCACCGTATAAAGCAAAAGCGCCGCAGCGACAACAGCGGCGTGGAGAAAGAAGGAAAAGAAGACCGCAAGCACCAGTTCGTATCCTGACTGCCCGATCCTCTTCCCGGAAAGCAACTTCATTGCGCGGTCGCGCCTCCCGGCGCGGATTCGGTCACCATCCCGAGCCGGTCGATGCCCGCCCGCTTCACCACATCCATGACCTGCACCACGGCGCCGTAGGGTGCGTCCTTATCCGCCCGAAGATACACATTAATGAGCGGCTTTGTCTTGCGAATGGAATCGAGCACGTCCTTGAGCCGGCCGATATCGACCCGCTCTTTTTCCACGAAAATTTCCTGCGCTTTTGTCACCGTCAGCACGATTCGGTCCTCGGGCTTGACGGTATTGGCCTCCGACTTGGGCAGGTTCACGTCGAGACCCCGGCTCATCATGGGAGAGACGATCATATAGAAGAACAGGATCGTGAGCAGCACGTCAATGAGCGGCACGAGGTTGAGTTCACGGATTATATGCCGTTCCCGCCGTTCAAAGCTCATACCTTCCTCCGGAGCAGGTTCCGCTCGAGATAACTGAGATATTCCATGGAGAAGGAATCACACCGGATAGCGATGTCCCGGATCTTGTCCGCAAAATAGTTGTAGGCAATGACCGCCGGGATCGCCACGAACAGACCGGAGATGGTGTTGATGAGCGCCGCGGCAAGGCCCGGCGCCAGCGCGCCGATGTCGCCCGCACCCTTGAGTCCGATGCCGTAAAAAGCGTCCATGATGCCCCAGACCGTGCCGAACAGGCCCAGCAGCGGCCCCACGGTGCCCGTCGTTCCGAGAAACGCCAGGTAGCGCTCCATGTACACGATCTCATCCTGCGTCGTGATCTTGAGCGAACGCTCGATCTCCTGGGAGATGAGCGGCCGCTCCTCATCAGTCACCTTCATGTCGGGCAGGGACTTGATGATGGCCTCGGCCTCTCGGTGGCCTTCGATAAAGAGTGTTGCAAGGGGGCTGAATTTCTTCGACTCCGCCTGTTTGATGAGATCATCCATCTTCTTGGTCTTCCGAAAGGCCAAAAGGAACGCATGGGATTCCTTCTCAGCTCTCCGGAGAAACTGGTACTTCAGCAGGATCATGGCCCACGACACGACCGAGAACCCCATCAGGATCAACACGATCCCTTTGCCGACCCATCCGGTCTCGCCAAACAGGCCGAGCGCTCCCATACCCAGACCGGGCATTGCAGCTATTGCAAGCATTTATGATACCTCCGTGAAAATAATATTCAAGGTTCAACGTTCAAGATTCGAGTTTACACCGCGGTGAACCGGATTTGCAATCTTGAATTTTGATGAAATCGTAAGAAGTCAGGATTTGCCACAGAGCACACAGAGGTAAGATGTTAAAAAAATTTATATTTTCTCTGAGTTCTCGGTGATCTCTGTGGCTAAAAAAGACTTTTTTACGAATCTCAATTTCGAATCGTCATCAATAGACGCCGATCACCTTTCCCATCTCCGACACGTCATACCCTCCCATGGCTACGATCTGTTCGCGAAACGCGTTGTCCGCGCCGATGATTGCAAGAAGCGCCTGGAGCATGGGCGTATCGTAAAACTCCTGCGGGATCGCCAGATCATACCGCTCCTGCGCCACGGGAACAAAGTCGAGATCGAGCGCCCGGGCCGCGGAAAGCACCGCAAGCCCGGTGTCCGCAGCTCCCGAGAGCACCGCGGCAGCCACAGCCATATGCGTGAATTCTTCGTGATCATACCCTTTTACATTCTTCGGGTCAATGTTCAATTTCTTGAGATGGAGGTCCGTCAGGAGGCGCGTACCGGCGCCTGCCTGGCGATTCACAAACACCACCTCCGGCCGGGCAAGGTCCGCAAAACCCCTGATGTTTTTCGGGTTGCTTTTCGGAACGATGAACCCCTGGGTCCGGTACACGAGGTTGACCAGAACAGTCCTTGTGCCGGGGAGCAGTTTTTTGATATAGCTGACATTGTATTCCCCGGTGTCCTCGTCCAGGAGATGGGTGCCGGCAAGGTGGGCCTCCCTGCGCTTGAGCGCCAGAAGCCCTCCCATGCTTCCCACGTGGGCCGACGACAAAGAATACTCGGGATGTTTTTTCCTCAGGAAGTTCGCAAGGAGATCGAGCACATTGTCGTGAGACCCGATGCAGACAATGGTGTTCTCAATATCGTGGGGCGAACGCAGGAGTTCCACCGTCACGTCGCAGTTCGCCGCGATCCCCTCGCTCGCTGACGGGACGCGGATGATTCCGTCGGCCCTCACCAGCGACATGAGCGCTCCGGCGCCCCGTGTCACGGGTGTGGCGATCAAATTTCCGGCTACGCTGCCCAGCTTGACGCGGATGAATTCTTCCTGCCCGAGCGACGACGCCACTTGTCTGCTCAGTTTTGCCGTGATCGTTCCCTGGTCAGACGGCGTTACGCCGAGAAGCGCGAAGATAAGCGGCCTCACAAAGAGATTGAACGTGAGCGCTGCGGACACGGGATAGCCGGGGATGCCGATGACCGGTTTGTTGTTCACGATTCCGAGGATAACAGGCTTGCCGGGTTTGATCGAAACGCCGTGCACGATCACCTTTCCCAGTGCAGCGATCACGTCAACGGTAAAATCTTCCCTGCCGGCCGACGAGCCCGCGTTGATCACGACGAGGTCGGAATCGACGAGAGCATCGAGAATGGTCTTCCGGAGCAGCAGGGCGTCGTCTTTTACGATGTTCTTCCGGACCGCGTGAGCGCCGCACTCCGTAGCCATGGCGGAAAGCATGGTCGAGTTAAAATCGATGATGTCGCCCTTTTTAAGCGCGCTTCCCGGTTCAACCAGTTCCGTTCCTGTGGGAATGATCGACACCACCGGCCGGCGCCGGACCATGACGGAGATGTGGCCGCTCGCGATCATGGCCGCCATATCCGCGGGACGGACCACGTGGTTCTCGGAAATGATGAGCTCCGTGGCCACAATGTCCTCGCCCACGAGCCGCACATGCTGCCACGGCGTTGCCGGCTTCAGGATCTCGATCTCGGATCCCGAGAGCTTTTCCACGTCTTCGATCATGACTACGGCGTTCTTCCCCTCGGGCATGGGATCGCCGGTGTCGATTGCAACCGCCTGGTCGGGAACGCGCAGGCGCTTCGGCCTCGTTTCCCCGGCGCCGAAGGTGTCGGTGAACGTGACGGCGTAACCGTCCATGGCTGCAGAATGGTAGAAGGGCGACGAGATCTTCGCTGCCATCGCCTCGGACGTTACGCGTCCGAGCGCGTCGTTGATGGGGACGCGCTCACCGCCAAGAGGCCCGCCGATGCCGGCAGCCTTCAAGGCGTCATGATATTTCCGGATTGCATCAGCAAGCGGCTCGTTGTCGAGGTATTTTTTCTGCTTGAATGCCATAGCGCCTCTGCTGTCCGTTCAGAACAAACGGACCTCCACCTCTTCTCCGGCCTCAATCCCAATTTTGTTCATTGGCACCACGACGGTGCCTGCGGCTTTTACGAGCGTGCTGATAAGTCCCGACGCGCCGAACACGGGCCGCGCCCAGAGCCCGTCGTCCCGTTTCTCGAGCGTTACGCGCACATGATCTTCCCGGCCGGGGCTCGATGCGATGCTTCGCGCGAGCTTCGCCTGAACCGTGCGATACGACGGCACACCTTCGAGTGCCGGATCGGGAAGCTCTCCGGTCAGGCGGGAGAGCACCGGCTTTACGAAGACGTCGAAGCAGATGCTTACCGCGGCCGGATGGCCGGGCAGGCCGAATATACCAACCGGGCCGTTCGCTGCGCCTATGGCGCCGATGATAAGCGGTTTGCCCGGCTTGATCGAAACGCCGTGCACCAGCACGCCGGGCTTTCCCGCATCATTGATGACTTTTGCCGTGAGGTCGGCGGTCCCTACGGAACTCCCGCCGGTTATGAGCACGAGCGCGCACTCGTTGACTGCCGCATCGAGCGATTTCCGCAAGGGAGAATACTCGTCACGGATAATGCCCTTCTTCACCGGCACACCACCCGCTTGCGTTATCAGACCTTCCAAATTATAGGAGTTGCTGTCCCGTATCTGGCCGGGACCCGGGACCGTGTTCGCGGGCACGATCTCGTTCCCCGTGGAGATGACGGCAACCTTCGGTTTTTCGAAAACGCCGATGTCAATGATCCCCAGGCTCGCGAGTGCCGACATGTCCTGCGGCCGCATGCGGTGTCCGCGACGAAGGATGCTTTCTCCTTTTTTGATGTCATCGCCCGTCTGGACCACGTTCTCGAGCGGCGCAACCGCTTTCACCACTTCGATGCTCTTCGCATCAACAGGCTGGGCGTGCTCGAACATCACGACGGCGTCCGCGCCGTCCGGAAGCGCGCCGCCGGTGGCGATTTTCATGGTTTCGCCCTTTGCAATGCTGCGGTCCGGCATGGCGCCCATGAGGATATCGCCAATGACCTGAAGAAAAGCCGGCCGCGATTCCGCAGCACCGAAGGTGTCGGCGCTCCTGACCGCATACCCGTCCATGGTGGAGCGGTCGAATGCAGGAAGATCGGCAGGCGCCGTGATATCGGAAGCGAGAACCCGCCCGAGGGCGGAATTGATGGGAATAGTTTCTAACAGCGGGGAGGAAATGACAAGGTGCTCGTTCAGGATCCTCTGTGCCTCTTCACGGGAAACGACGCCGCTTCTGCCGAGCATGTCTTTGACAATCATAATCACCCCAAGAAGCAAAATCCAAATCACAAACGCCAAATCCCAAATAATGTCCAAGTTTCGAAAACACCAAAGACCGAAACGTTTGGAATTTCGGTGGTTTGGATTTGGTGCTTATTTGGGATTTGGCGCTTGCTACTTGGCGCTTTTTACTTTCCTTCCGCCTTCGCCTTCACCTTGCGCACGAACGAGGCCGCGCGCATGCCTGCGACGGCCCCCTCGCCCGCCGCAGCCACGATCTGCATGCCGCCGCAGGTGCAGTCTCCGGCCGCGAATACGCCGTCGAGGTTCATCCGCTGGTGCTTGTCCACGATGAGGCAGCCGCGGTCGTCGGTCACCCCCCCCGCTTTCAGGATGAGCTGCGAAATGGGCGTGGAGCCCATGGCGATAAACACCCCTTCGAGAGGGAGCACTTTTTCGGAGCCGTCCTGGGTGATCTTGAGACCCGTGACCAGTTCGTCTCCGACAACAGCATGGATCTTCGCTACCGGAAGGATCTCCACGTTCGGCTTGGATTTGAGCCGGTTCATGACAGCGGTCACGATATCGAGCTCCTTGTGCGGTACCATGGTCACCTTTTCGGCGAGGTCGGCAAGGTGGAGCGCCTCTTCCGCCGCCTCATTGTCGGAACCCACAACAGCCACGTTCCTTCCTTTGAAAAAATTACCGTCGCAGGTAGCACAGTACGATACTCCTTTACCGAGGAATTCCTTTGCACCGGGCACCTCGAGTTTTTTTCTGGCCACGCCGATCGCGATAATAACGACGTGCGCTTCATA